>NZ_JBAWTG010000098.1:0-17341 GCF_037106235.1 Methylobacterium nigriterrae
CAGCGCCTCCACTCAGCCCTCGGGTACCGTACGCCTGAGCAGGCCGAGCAGCGCTGGGCAACGTAACCTCCGTGTCCACAAAAACGGGGGAGGATCAGGCGGCGCCGCAGCTCTCTGGAAGGTCCTTAGACAGTCGAATGCTGCGGGTTCTGGCGTACGACCAGCGGGAGCTTGCGGGGGATTGACCTGCTCCTGATCTAGCTGCTGCGACCAACCTCCTGCTGACCGCCATCTAAATCGACGCTCCATAATGCCCAATCCGAGCGAATGGGCCGGGATCGCGCGGCGTTTAGATTGTGACCAGCGTCCAAAAAGGATCCATACACTCCCTTTTGGATCAGGCACTTAAACATGCCGATCGGCGCCCAATTCCCACTCTGGATCGCAGATCAGACTGTAGTTCAGGGCCGCCGTTTGCCGCATGGAGGCAGTCAGACCTGCAGGTCAGGCGGGTGCAGGCACTGTTTCCGTAGAGACGCTCACGCGAATGATATCATGCGAATGGGGCGGTCTTGGTGCCGGCCTCTCGGACAGGCTCACCTACACACCGTCGCCTCGCATTCGTTCCAGCAAGCTATCTCGTCTCGCTCTCCCCCCTTGAGGCAAAGAGCGTAACTCGTACTGTCCTTTACGTTCACGCAAGTATACAGGCCGTCGTGTGTGCCTCCATTGGTCTTGCAGCAGAATATCTTAACCTCAAGACGTTTTTCCTTGCAGATTTTCCTGCACTCTCGGCAACTTTGCGCGATCTCTTGAGCGTGTAAAGAGTCGAAGTGCAGATCGGTCAAGAAGATAGCGAAAACATACAAGAGAAGCTTTCGCAAGCTGGCAGTTATTTCTGACCAAAAACAGCACATGTTTGTGAAAAGGGGCGGCGGTTCGACGGTTCCTGCTCAGAAACGTACGAATTACGCAAGGTGACCGCAAGCGGTCCGCCCCTGCTCAGGTCTGAACCCAGGATGGACAAGTGAGGCTGTCTGCCCCGTTTCACGGTCCCGTGGGCTTTGCCTTACGTGAGCACGACCCGGCTGCCCCCGTGCTCTACGGGCCAGCTTGTCACGATTGAGGTGCCGAAGCCGCGCCCACTCGCCAGCTGAGCTCGGCCCAGGATCAGGGCTCCTTCGCGACTGAGCCCCTTGAGCCCTTCGGCGAGGCAGAGTGCTCCGAGAACACCTCCTGGCACATGCTGCCGAGGCTCGTGCGCATCACGCGGCGGGCCCATTCGCGGCGCCCCTCGTCCATCAGGTTGAGCGCGCTCTCCTTCGGCGTCTCCTTGGCGCAGGTCTTAATGACCTTCATCGAGGGGTACGGCTCGTCCCGTGCGCAGGACTTCTTCGCCTGAAGGAACAGGCCATAGTCCCGGAAGTGCTTGGGGCAATCGTCGGCCTGCGTGGGCGCTGAGGCGAGCGTTGCGATGGCGAGGGCCAGCGAGCGGCGTGCGAGCATGTTCGTCCCTGAGAAGTCCTGCGGATCTACATGGCTCAGTGCCAAGCTCTAGCCAGGGCCGCATGGCGATAGCCACGACCGTTGGCGAGGGACTCCATAACGTCCAGCCCGCGAAATTCGCGGCCTTGCGCGAGGAGTAGCACTCAGGTGCTGCAGGAGCCGGTCAGGAATAACCGGGGCGTGCCGGTGATCAGGATAGCGGGGGGCGACTGTCGATCATCGCGGAGCCTGCGGATGCCCGATCTCAGCGAGCTGGATGCCTACCTTAGCGAAGGCGCCCAGCTGATCCGCAGAGCGGAGGAGTGCACACGCCGGTTGCACCAAGACAGCGCGTGCGAGGGGCAGCGGCTAATGGCGGCAGCAACTCAGGTGGCGATGCAGCGCATCTACCTACCCATCAAGGCTCACCGCGACAGCTCGGCCCTGGAAATGCCGTCACCGTCCATTGCCCTTCCAGTACGAGAGAAGCGGCGTTGGTGGCCGGTTGTGAGCCGCAGGCGAGGGTACATGCATAGGATGGCCATGCGCCTAGCTTCACATGTTGAGGAGTGAATGGCGGCAGAATCCGCGTAACGCGACCGATTCCGTTCGCGGAAGTGGAATTATGGAAGCGGGCCGGGGAGCGCCCCCTCACAAGGCTTAACCCGGCCCGTCGCAACGTGATCGCTGAGCGACCGCCTGCATCAGCAGTGAACCACAACCAAGCAAAAATCCAACTGCTAGTTGTGTTTCGAAGGGTGCCACTGCTTCCGGTAGTGGCGCACCGCTGAAGCAGCGTGAGCGTGCACGATAAGGGGTCACCGACCGCAACACGCGCTGTGAGGGGGAATGCCGCGCGTGCGGCCGGTGCCTGCCACTCAGTTGTTGCCAGAGCGCGCCACGATGCTGCGCTTGATCGTTGGTGCTTGCAACTGCTGAGACCAAACTGGGGCCTTCGCATGCGCGCGAGCGCGCGAATTCGCATAATCAGCGCCGTGCCCTTCGCGTAAGACCCATCATGGAGCGGGTCACCGACCGCGGCATCGTCAGATGAGGAGGTACGTGCCGGGCCGGTGACTGCCACCCCGAGGATCGCGCGTGGGGCGCACGGTCATGCTTGGCTCAGTGGCGCGGGACGACAAGCGTAAAGAACGGGCATGGCCTCGCGCGCGCAAGGCGGGATCTGCGCTCTATAGGACGTATTCCGCGCAGCCGTTTCCCGTCGCGTAAGTGGAATTATGGGAACGAGCGTGGTGACGCCCGTACCCGCTCGCCTCCCTCCAACCGCGGCGGTCTTTCGCGCGTTCGGCTTCACATTTGTTAGAGCCGCGGCTCCCCGGCCAGAGAGACGATGCCCGGGTCGGTCCCCAACCGACCCCGGCCTTGCTGGCGATCCCGTCCTTCCCCGGACCTCGCTGGCGATGCCGTTTCTCGAGACACACTCGCCCCGCAGCCTCACGGCTCGCGGGGCTCTTCGTTTCAACCCCGGCGCTTGCAACACAGACGACGCCGTAAGAGTGAACGCTGAAGCTGTCCGATTTTTTGGATCGCGCGCTTTGGAATCGGCCGACCCATGTGGTCCGCGCCCCTGCAGGCGAACGCCTTAATCCCGACCCCTTCGGCCGGCGAAGAAATGGGGATCGCCGTAGCGCCTCGGGTTAGGCCAACAGGACTGACCTGTTCCGCGTCGCTGCTGCGGCGCCTTCGCATCCTAACGCTATGCTGCTGCAGCGCTTCCCTGCTTTGATGCCTGTCCGGTCGAACGGGCTATTAGGCGTGCATCACTCGGCACCTGTCTCTCAAGGCAAGGGAAACGCGGGACGATCGCGTCGTTGACCCACGGCACGCGCATACAACGGGGCCGCGGGAGGACACCGAATGAAAACACGTAAGCTCGGCAATTCGGGCCTAGAGGTGTCCGCGTTAGGCCTCGGCTGCATGGGCATGTCCGATTTCTACGCCCGTCGCGACGAGGCCGAATCGGTCGCCACCCTGCACCGCGCACTCGACCTCGGCGTGAACTTCCTCGACACCGCCGACATGTATGGGGTCGGCTGCAACGAGGAGTTGGTCGGCCGCGTCGTGCGCGAGCGCTCCGAGTACGTCATTGTGGCCACCAAGTTCGGCAACGTGCGCGGGCCGGACGGCAGTTTCCTGGGCGTGAATGGCCGCCCCGAATATGTGCGTCAGGCCTGCGAAGCGAGCCTGAAGCGGATCGGCATCGAGGTGATCGACCTCTATTACCAGCACCGGGTCGACCCGAACACGCCGATTGAGGACACGGTCGGCGCGATGGCCGAGTTGGTGCGAGAGGGCAAGGTCAGGCATCTCGGCCTCTCGGAGGCCGCGCCCGAGACCATCCGGCGAGCACATGCCGTGCACCCGATCGCGGCGCTGCAGACCGAGTACTCGCTCTGGAGCCGCGACCCGGAAGACGTGATCCTGCCGACCGTGCGCGAGCTTGGGATCGGGTTCGTGCCCTACAGCCCCTTAGGCCGTGGCTTCCTCACGGGTCAGATCCAGCGGCCGGAGGACCTTGCCGCGGACGACTACCGGCGCACCTCACCGCGGTTCCAGGGCGAGAACTTCCAGAAGAACCTCGACCTCGTCGCGCAGATCCAGGCAATCACGGCCGACAAGGGCTGCACGCCGGCGCAGCTGGCGCTGGGTTGGGTGCTGGCACAGGGTGAGGACATCGTGCCGATCCCAGGCACCAAGCGTCGTAAGTATCTGGAGGAGAACCTGGGCGCGCTCGAGGTTGTGCTCACCCCGGAAGATTTGTCCCGCATCGACGCCGCACTTCCGGCAGGAGCGGCCGCGGGCACGCGCTACGCTGCTCCCCAGATGCAGGCGCTGAACCGCTGAGGCGCTTGCTCAGATCCGGGGGCGTTGCCGCGCGAGGTGCCGGAGCATGGCGGAAGCGATTGAGGTCTCCGGTCACGACGAGGCGGCGCGAACGCGTGAGGTTCGGAGCCGCCCTCCGACATCAAAGCTGCCGAGCCCCCCCTGTTAGGCTCCTCTTCAGGAGCGGCGCATCGCCTTGCGGCCCGCCGGAGCTATGCCGGCCAGGATCATGCCGCAGGTCGCATGCTCGCAGCACGCCCGCGTTTGTGCTGCGCCGCGCGTGACCGGCGCAGAGCCGAACAGTCTCGGTCTCAGCCAAGCGCAGCAGCCGTAGTTGAACGCCAGCAGGTCCCCTTCGCCTCAGAGGCCAACTCGCCCGACTGCCGGCAGCTTGATAGCCGGCCGCCGAACATCGACACCTGCTACGGCGCCCAAAATGTTGATCTCGATGCCCTCGATCCAGCCCAACGTCAGGCCAACATAGCCGCCGAGATTGATGCGCACGCCGGTACCGGATGGGGTCAGACCGACCCAACGTTCGTCGAAGGGAAAGTCCTTGCCGATCGCGGTCGCCGGCAAACTGGCTCGCATCTCCGGCACCGCGCTCATCACGGCTGCAACGAAGGTGTTCGAGTTCGGCCCCGGCCATGCCCGGTAGTCACCCGGATTGGCGTAGCGGTAAGTCCGGATCGTCTCGCGGATAGGCGGAATCATCCACTCGGCCGCCGGGCCGTCGGCGGCGAAGATCACCTCGGGAGTGCTGCCGAACCAGCGCCCATCTGGCACGAAGCGATCGACCCAGATGGGCTCGCCCCAGGCCGTGTAGTCGAAGCGCTGGTAGGCACGCCCGCCAGTGTCCTTGATGACGATCCAGCTGTGGGTCGCGACTATGCCGCGCCAGCTGACTGTGCGGGCCGAGAAGACCCGCACGACCGCCTCGGAATGGTCCGCAGCAGAAGGAAGCAGTCCGGCGCTCGAACGATCGGCTGAGCGCCAGTCACCTCGGCTCCGCGTGACGTAGAGGGTGGCAGAGACCGCGATCGGCACGAGAAAGACGAGCACGAACGCCAGGAGAGCGAACTCGAGCAACGGTATTCCGGGGAAAGGGGCAGAGGGGCATCATTGATATGGTTCGGCACTCCTGAAGGCGCGAGAGGTTCATTCATGCCGGCGTCGATCGGCGGCCATGCGGTGTGCGACCTATCACAACCTGTCTCTGCTCGAGGTGGGCAATGACGCGGGATACCAGCCCTCCTGACCTGCATGCTCAAGCGCGGAGCCGATTTGAGCACGACAGCAGGATCTAACTGCCGCGCTGCGGCGGTGTAATGCTGTAGCAGCCCAGCATCGAAGCGCCTCCGCAGGGTGCTGCTCTGGCGCCTTCACGGCATGCTGCTGAGACGGTGTATCTCACTCGCTGCGAGTTCGGCTCCCGCGCAGGACTTCGACCGACGGATGACCATGCTTCTGCAGGGCCGCGTCGATGCCCTCCATGATCACGTCGTGCACCTTGCAGTCCCGCGTGAAGGCAATCTCGCGCAGTCGCCGGTGCACTTCGCGCGGCAGGTACACCGAGGTGTGAACCACCTCCGGGCGTACGCGGCCCGCAGGGGGAGCCGCCCGCACCTGGTCCGAGGAATCGTCGGTGACAGAGCCACGCGATTCCGTGCCGGGCAGGTTGAGGCCGCCGATGACCGAGGGACGCTTGCTCACGACAGGCTGCCTTTCATCTTGCTGTCCGCCCAGGCCCACAGCGAGCGGATCTCCTCGGCCGCCTTGCCGCCTGACGCGTACTCGGTGACACCCTGGCCCGTCGCCAACGCGTCCTGATGATCGACCCGCTGGGTCACGCTCGGCTCGGCCAGCACGCCGACACTGCTTAGGCCGTTGGCCGCTTCGAGGGCGCGCGAACTGCGGATGGCGGGGCACTGGTTCAGCACGAAGGCGAAGCGTTCGCGCATCTCGAGGCGCATCAGCGCTTCGACGGTGGGGATGGTGGCTTGCAGGTCGAGGCGCGAAGGCCGAGCGGGGATCAGTGCCAGGTCAGCCGCCTGCATGGCCAGGTTGACCCCGGTCGAGGCAGCGCCCGGTGTATCGAGCACCGCGACGGTGAAACCCTTGCCCTTCAGCGCGGCCAGAATGGCAGGCAGCTGGCCTAAGCGGTCGCTTGAGAGGCGATCGACTGCCAGCGTCTCGGCCGAGCGGCTGTCGCCCCAGGCGGCGAGAGAGCCCTGCGGGTCGAGGTCGAGCGCGATCACGGTCTCTCCGGCCTGCGCGGCCGCGACGGCCAGCGAGGCGGCGAGCGTGGTCTTGCCGGTCCCGCCCTTCTGGGTGACGAGCGTGATGGTGCGCATCTGTCCTCCCTGGTGCCCTGCCATAGCAGGAACACACCGGAGCGGGACAGCGGTCCAGCACTATAGCGGAACCATGCAGCAGCGGCGCAACACCGAGGATCTGCAGCATGACAGCGCTACAACGGCATGACCTGCGAGGCTGCATCGGGCGGACGGCCTGCAGTCAGCCGCGTCCGCTCCTGGCGTCTTCTGCTCTGCGAATCACCAGTCCGAGCGACGTAGGTGACAGCTGAGCTTAGTCCAACTTGTCAGCCGAGTTTCCCGACAGCGTAGCGGATCGCACAGCCGGGACCCGCCCAAGCCAGAGCATCGTCGAAGTGGCGGCACAGGTATGGCACATCCACCTGCAGCGCCTCGTTGAAGTCGTCGGTGCGGCCTGAGTCAGGATCGAAGTAGCCTGGCCGCAGGCACACGGCCGGGTTGCCCGTCTGATCCGCCCAGGCACGTACCAGGGCCTCCCCGGCAAGCTTCGAGGCCGCGTACCACGTCATCCGGTCCGACAAGCCCCAGGCCGGGGCATCGGCCCAGACGGAGCTGGCGAAGATCAGCCGCCGCACGTCAGCCCTGAGGCAGGCTGCCACGACCGTCAGGGTCGCCAGCGTGTTGCCATAGCCGCCGCGCTCGAACGGCGAACCGGGATCCGGATCAGCCGCGAGATGCACCACGGTCTCGATGCCCGCGAAGGCTGAGGCACAGACGTCAGGTCCTTGCAGGAGATCCACGGCGAGGTCGGCGCCGATGCGGTCGAGCCCGACCACGGCTCGGCCTTGCCAATGCTGCTGCAGCGTGCGCCCCATTCGTCCCGCGGCACCGGTGATCAGGACCTTACCCGTCACTGAGACTCCTCTCAGGGTTCGACAGCCGTGTCATGAAGAAGCCAAGGCGAGCAACTCGGTTCACGGAGCCCTCCTGGGCCCGTGCCGCGCTACGCTGTCCCATCATCGAGGCTCCTCGCCGCGCCTCGGCTGTCCCTCTGCCGATGCGCGCGATCTTGAGCGCTGCACCTGCTTCGAGGCGCGTTCGCGCCAAGCTTGTTCGAGGAGGCGCCTGAGGCTCGCCTGCGCCACAGAGGCAAGATGGACCCAAAGCAGCAGATGGCCACCCTGCTGGCCAGCGGCGGAGAAGGTTCTCGGTTCGGCCTCGCTCAGCATCTCGCCCTCATCAGCCTCGATGGGGACCAGCAGCGAGACGCCATCCTCACCCAGCCAAGCCAAGCGCCGTTGGCCAATCCGGAACACGAGTCCTGTCAGGCTCATGCGCTCCTGCACGCCGGGCAGTGCGAGGGCAGCTCGGCGCGCAACCTCAAACCAGATGGACGGTTTCCTACCTCGGTGCGCCGGGCCGCTCCGCGCTGCCATGGCCGGTCTCGACAGCTGGACGAAAGACAACGCGCCGGCGGCGCGAGGAGGATCCGGGACGTGAGCGCGTGGCTCGATGAGATGCATCGCCAGGCCGGGCGGATGCTCGATGCACTCGGCCTGGGACCGCAGGAAACACTGTCGCGCCTCGTCGCGGAGTGGCCGGGTGCCCGGCTGCGGGCCTACCATGATCCGGAACAGGGCGACGGGCCCGTCCTGCTCATCCTCCCCGCTCCCTTCAAGCGCGCCTACATCTGGGACCTTCTCCCCCAGGTCAGTGCCGTGCGGCGCTGCCGGACGCGGGGCGTGCGCGTCTACCTGCTCGAATGGCTCGTCCCGACCAAGCCGGACGATGGCTGGAGCCTTGCGGATTACGCCGACCGCTTACCCGCCGCTGCCCGCGCGGCGATTGAGGCCGAGACCGGCATCTCCCAACCACTGATCGCCGGCCACTCGCTTGGTGGTACCTTCGCAGCGATCTTTGCCGCGCTTCATCCGGAGCAGACCGGCGGCCTCATCCTGATGGATGCACCCCTCGCCTTCGGTGAGCACGGAGGGCCTCTTGCACAAGCTGTGCGGCTGATCCCACACGCGACAGCCGTCCGCGAGATGGTTGGCAGCCCGGTACCAGGGTCTGTGATCAACGCGCTTTGCCTCGGGGCGGCGCCCGATGCCTTTCAGCTGCAGCCGGCCCTCGATCTTGCCGCGAGCCTCCAAGACCCGCTCGCACTTGCTGTCCATACGCATGTGGCACGCTGGGCGCTCGACGAGTTCCCGCTGCCGGGCCAGCTCTTCGAGGATGTCCTCGAGCAGCTCTACCGAGAGGACCGCTTCCGGCACGGCACGCTTCATGTTGGCGGCCGCCAAGTCAGGATTGCCGATCTGCGCGGGCCGGTCATGGCGGTGATCAACCCACTCGGGAAGGTTGTCCCGCCAGCCTCCCTTCTGCGCGGTCTCGACGAGGTGCCGGACCGTGCGGTCGACACGCTGACCTACGAGGGCGATCGCGGCCCCTTGCTGCAGCATCTCGGGCCCTTGGTGGCGCCGGTCGCTCATGAGCGGCTCTGGCCGAGGATCCTCGATTGGGCTCAGCGTGTCACGAGCCAGGCGAGCAAGGCTTCGGCTGCACGCTCCCGGCGCGGCCCTAGCATCAGCGTGTGAGCCAACTGCGGTATGATCACAAGCCGGGTGCCGTATTAGGCCGCCGTGCGCCCAACCTCGTCGGCGGCCATAAAGCAGTCGTCGGCACCGCCAAGCGCCAGAGTTCGGGGCGCCTGCCATGGCGGAGGAGCAACCTGACCTCAGCGATGAGTCCTGTATCGATGGTGTGCGTGCTCTCACGTTCGGGCTCTCACTCGCACAGTTGGAGCAGCCCAAACAGCGTGGTGGTACACTGCTGCTGCATGACAGCGCTGTGATGCGTTGGCGCTGCTGATCCGAAACACGGTCGAGGCAGATTGAACGGAGCGGTGGCGCTGACGCGAATTGGTTGCATGCGGCTGCCGGCGGTGGGACACTCCGTCAGAACCGATAATGACCGTGTGGAACAGTTCAGTGTCCCACTTTTCGTAAGTCATTGATCGTGCTCATCTGGCGCGCCCCTTTCCTGGGCACCATCAGCCGCCTAAAGCGCTGATCCGCAAAGAAGCTCAATCAGATCATGTGGTTAGACGAGCCCGCGTGCTACACAGCGGTGCTACACACATGGTCCTCTCGATGTCCCGGCCTCAGCTCCATCCCCGCTCCGGCGTCTATTGGCTGCGCAAGCGCGTACCGGCCGATCTCGTTGCGATCGTTGGCCGGCGCGAGGAGTACTTCAGCCTTCAGACCCGCGACCCTGCCGAGGCGAAGCGGCGGCATGCAGAAGAGCTCCTGAAGCTCGAGCAGCGCTGGGCCGGTTTGCGCGCAGGTCCGCGCAGCCTCACCGAAGTTGAAGCCCACGAACTGGCCCGTGTCGTCCACGACCAGTGGCTGGACCGGCACCGAAGCAACCCGAGCGAGCAGACATTCTGGTCTGTCGAGCTGGGCAAGCGGCTGTGGGCTCCGCCACAGATCGACACAGGCAGGCTGCTGTCCGAGAACTGGCTCGGCAGCTTCTACGCGGACGAGATGCGCATCGGCCAACTGGAGGACTGGTGCCGCCAGTGCGCGGACGAGATTTTGATGACGCGCGGCCTGATCGTCGACGAGGTCGGCCGTCTCCGGACGGCACGAAGGTGCTGGGGCGCTGGGTGCGCGGGCCGGGGCTCACGGATGAGCGGCTTGCGCCGAACCATTCCTGGCGGCATCGGCTGAAGACGCTGGGCCGCCGCCATGGACTTGCACCGGATCTGGTCAACGCGATCACCGGTCATGGCAAGCGGACGGTGGCGGACAGCTACGGCGAGTTCGAGATGGCGGCGCTCTACCGTGAGCTGATGAAGATCCCGCCGCTGAGCTTGCTCGCGTGAGGCAGTGAAGAGACGATCGCGGCGGGCTCTGACCTCCTCTGGACCGTCGGGCGTAAATCGCCGGCATGCTCGACAAGGGCATGAGCTGCTCGCAGATCCAGGCGGCGACCGGATGCAGCCGGGCGACCATGGCGAAGATCGCGAAGCGGGCGGCTTGATCGTCGCCCGCACTCGACCATCTCCCGACAGAGGAGCTGGGAGAGGTACGCATGGAGCAAGACGATCTCCAATCGCCAGCTTTTCAGGTGACGACCTACCGAGACGGTGAGGCAATCATCGTCGAGACCGTTGCCACCGGGATCGCTGCACAAACGCGATTTGCCTCGGCCGTGGATCTCTGCCGAACGCGTGACGATGCGCATGCCCATCGCGTCGAGCTGCGCAAAGGCGCGGACCTCGTGAATGTGTGGCCCTCGGACTGCAACTGCTTGATCTGATCCGAGGCTGTCCCTCAGCTCGGGCGGGGGAGGGGACCTGCGAGGAGCGTGTCTGCTGTCTGCGGTCGCGCCAAGCGAGCGGCTCAAGCCAGCGCTGCGGGATGGCCGAGGCGCCGTAGAGCGCTCCCGCGAGCTGGCCCGTGACAGCCCCGACCGTGTCCGCGTCCTCGCCGAGATTGACCGCGAGCACCAGCGCCGCCTCGAAGTTCTCAGTCTGTGACACCGCCCAGAGCGCCGCTTCCAGCGTGTGGACGACGGAGCCGGACGAGCGGATCTGGTCGCGGCTCTTGGCGCGGTAGGTGCCGAGCGCGAGCTTGTCGATGAGCGGATCACCGTCGCGCAGGCGCGGCCGCAGTGGGTGCGGCTTGCCCCGGATCGCGTCCCGCAGGATGACCGCGAGCAGACTACAGGCCTGCCGACATTGCTCGGCCGCATGCGTGATCCGGCCCTGAGCCATCGCGAGCTGGTCGGCGGCTCCTGCATCCTGCCGCAGGCTGAACAGCACAGCCGGTGCCAGGCGCATGATCGAGCCGTTGCCGGCACTCAGCGGGTCGGCCGAGCCGGCGAAGGGCTCGCCTGTGACCTCAAAGCGGGCGAGCGCCTCAGCCGTCGCGTGGCCGATGTCAAAGCACTGGCCGGTGCAGGAATAGCTGCCCTGCCGCCACCAACTGACGAAGCGGGTGGCGAGATCCTGCGGGTCGAAGCCCTGGCCGGCGAGCAGGCTGTCGGCGAGCGCGAGCGCCATGGCGGTATCGTCGGTCCACTGACCGGGTGCGAGGCTGAAGGGGCCGCCGCCAAGCATCTCGGTGTGAAGCGGCTGGTCGTCGCGCGGCTCGAACTCGAGCGTCGTGCCGAGCGCATCCCCGACAGCAAGCCCGAGGAGCGCTCCCCGAGCGCGGTCGCGAACGGCGGGGGTGAGGGTCAGGACAGCGATGGTGGCCTCCTCTGGAGGGAGCTGGGGCTGGATCGTGGTGGTTTGTGCCTCAGGCGCGGGAGTGACGAAGCCGCCGATGATGAGGCCCGTCTTCCCCGCTGTGAGGGCTTGTTCGGCCACAGCTTTCCACCCGGTGAACTCCGCCATGCTCCGCCTCGCTGCTGATGTCCTGCAGCAGCTTCACGGGCGAGCGGCGAAGTTCAGGTGGGCGCGAGCCAAGCCGCCAAGGATAGCCGTCGCTGGCTTCAATGCTCCTTGCTGATCCCGCTCAGGCGAGGCTCTGAGCCGGCACGAGGCGGCCCATAGGTTCTGACCTCAGGGTTGAGGCCAAAGCTGGCACAATGGACCGTCACGACCGCAGACCGGGTCAGTGGCCGGGAAGCTCAGGCCGGCCATCTGCGTCAGCATGGCCGGGCTTGGTGCCGAGCGGCAGATGTCGAAGCTCTGTCCGGGTGGGTAGGCGCCCACGACCAGGAAGTCCGGGCTAGCCGACAGGCGGCAGTGGCCTGTGCCCACTGGCAGGACCACGACATCGCCCGCCGCTACCTCGACCTCTCGCCCCTCTGGACCGCCGAGCATGAGCCGGGCTGTGCCGGCAGCAAAGCCGAGCACCTCATGAGCGGTGGAGTGGTAGTGGTGGTAGGCGAACACGTCATCGCGCCACTGTGCTGGCCAGCCATTGCGGGCAAACAGCGCCTCCAGGGCAGAGGCGAGGTCGACCTCATCTCCCAAGTTGACCGCGGCGCGGTAGAGGAGCACGGGCAGAACCGGGTTATTGGGCACCCAGCTGCTGGCGGGGAGGAGGACGTGCTCTGCGGGCATGCTGAGGACGTAGCGCGCGACCCAGCGGTGCCCAGGCGCCGGGCCTGCGAACCTCCTGGCCAGTTGCTGCACGGCTTAGGAGCCGGACGGGCTTCGGATGAACCCCTCGCGGATGCTGAGAACAGCCACTTCCGAGCCGTTCGATCTCACTGCCTCGAATGACCGATGCTGGCCGAGAGCGGCCCGTCCACTTCGGGGCGGAAGGTATTGGGAAGCGGACGTTCAGCGCAGCTCAGGTAGATGCCTTAAAGTGACCCGAAGCAGCCTTTCACGACGCGTGTGAGGAATGTCCGGTCGCGAGCGTATTCCGGACAATTGATTTCCCAACAGGGTTTCCTGACACGGATGCTCGAGGGACCAGGGCACCGGGCAGGATGCAATCGGCGTCGAAGGTTTTCCGTCGTTTTCTGGAGACGACCGTTCAGGCGCATGGAACGCTCTATAGGGCGGGATCGCGCCCGTACGGTCGGTGTTATGGACGACGTAGAGATGTGGAATGACACGGTACTGAAGCACCGGCGAATAGATTCCGTTCAGACCAGGTGGCGCGAGGCAAGATGAAGCCCTAACCCCAGGAGCCCGAGGAAGAAGCAGCGCCGGAAGACGGGCTCGCTGACCCGACCGCGCACCCAGCCGCCCAATCTCATGCCGAGGAGTGCAGGCACGAGCGCCAGGGCCGAGACACCGGCGGTGCCGAACCCCAGGATACCGCCCGTGGCCAGGGCGACGGCTAGCGCGATGGTGGACACCGTAAACGATAGCCCGAGCGCCTGGATAAGATCCTCGCGGTTGAAGCCTAGCGCGCCCAGGAACGGCGCAGCGGGGATCGAGGAGACCCCTGTGGCGGCGGTCACCAGCCCTGTTGCGGCGCCGGCCAAGGGAGCCAACCAACGCTCGGCGCTCGGCGGCACGATGAGGCGGGGGGCAGCAAGCCCCAGAACGGCAGACGCAATCAGAGCGAAGCCCAAGGCGACGATGGCCTGGCCCCCGAATCTGCCATGAAGGAAGGCGGCTGCGACAAGGGTCCCCACCACGCTCGCTGCCAGCATCGGCCAAAGCCGACGCGCTATCGTCCCAAAACGCGGGCCCGCCGCGAGCTGCCAGACATTGGTGACGAAGGCCGGCACGACGAGGAGCGCGGCGGCCTGAGCAGGCATCATGACAAGGGTAAGCAGACCCATCGCGACGGGCGGCAGCCCGAGCCCAACCACGCCTTTGACGAAGCCGGCAAGGAAGAAGGCGATGGCCGCGACGGCAAGGGGCAACGGTTCGAGAGGGAGGGGTATAGGGACCGGAGGAGTTGGATGCGTGTTGGTTCAGCTGCCCAGACCCTGAATATGAATGAGGATCATCCCGTTCTGATCCAGCACGCGGACCAAGTTGGCCATGTGCCGCATCCTGAGGCTGTGGCAGCCCATTGATGGCATTGAGACGGATGCAGCTGATGCCTGCCACCTCCTGCCGCACGGGGCGCTTAGCGACACTCGGCCCCACAGTCCAGGTCGGCAATCCGCGAGGTAGCGAACGGACGGAAGAGGCGCAGGGAAGAGGCTCGAGGACCGGGCGCGCTCGCCACACGTTGAGGCCCGATGAGCTTCGACCCTGGCGGCTTTCAATGCGGCATGCCCGATAGTTATGATGTCTGGCTACAAGGTTTAAAATTGTACGGCAGCTCTCAAGTATCAGATTCACAATTATAACTTTGCTATGATTCGCACATCATACCCATGCAAACCAAGTGTGGATATTAACTTATTGGGCTTGTATTTCTGACGCTGTCTCTTGCCACAAATTGATTTAAGGTTGGGCTTGGCCGAGAGGGGGAGAATAACCTAAGGGGAAAAGCCGTGGGAATTATTACTCCAGAAACGTAAAGTTTTAGCGGAGAGCCGCTGAGAACGAACGTATCTTCAGATGATATTGATGATTTGCCAGCGCCTAACGGAGATGGATCTGCTTCGTGCGGCATGACGAACGCGAGTTGGTTCGGCACATCGACGCATTATGTCAGCAGCACGGGTGGAGAAGTCTATGGGTTGTATGAAGGGCTGCTCGACCGTGCGCCCGATCCGCTCAGCGAGGGATGGCACACGCTCTTGGACAAAGGGACATCCTTGCACGACGTGACCGAGGGCTTCCTGACGTCGCCCGAAGGCCAGTCCCACTTCAACGCCCCGGACAATGCCGGCTTTGTCGAGCAGCTCTACGAGACGGTGCTTGGCCGGTCGGTGATGGGGCGGGTGCCCAGTTCTGGACTGCAGCTCTCAACAGCGGCTCCTCCCGAGCGGACGTCGCGGACAGCTTCGTCTTCTCCACCGAGCACATGAATGAGTTGCAGCCAGCCTTCAACGAAGGCGTATTTGTGCCCGATCCGACCGCCTGCGACGTGGCGCGGCTCTACTATGGCCTGCTCGACCGTGCACCTGACGCGACCGGCCTGCAGGGTTGGTCCGCAGAGGCGCACGCCGGCACGTCGTTCTCGGCGATAGCACAGGGCATCCCCTCCTCGCCTGAGTAGGCGGCCCCGCATCCATCATCACAAACGGATGCGCAGTATGTGGAGGCGCTCTACGAGAGCGCGCTCGGCCGCTCGCCCGAGGCGGCGGGTGCCCAGTACTGGGAAGGCGCGCTCGCCTCGCACGGGCTGACGCGGGCAGACCTTGCCGTGGGTATCTCCGAGAGTGTCGAGGCCTGCGAACATCTCACCTCGTCCATCGAGGCAGGCTGGCATCTCGCATAGATCAGAGTGCTTCTCTGACACGGTGGCGCGGCCCGGCGCCACCCTCCCGCCGCTGTGGCTTGCCTCGGCCGCTCAGCGGCGGATCCGTCCGACTGCGACCCCAGACCTCGTCACAGTGGCGCCTTGCTCCGCACAGGGGAGCCAGGGCTGAGCTTTGGTGAACCGTATGATTCCTCCTCGACTAGACACCCGGCCCATGCAGGAGCGCATCATCGACGCGATGGTGTTCCTCTTGGCGCAGAGCAGCCCAACCTACCGCGACTGGTACGACGCCATCGACGATATGCTCGGCGAGTTCAGTGAGGCCGAGAAGCACCGCATGGTTGAAGCTGGCATTGCCATGCTGGAGCGCGTGGTCAACCTGGTGCCCGTGCTTCAGCTGCAAGCAGCCTGACGACCCCGGGCGCTCGTGCGGATGCCGTCTTCGCAGACGCTGTCGGTGACGCGTCTGCGTCGGTTTACATAGGGTATACCTAAACTAAACCGTCCCACGGGGTCCTAGACGTGTCCTCGAGGTGCGTTTCGCAACCTTGAAGCGACCCTCTTGGAGCGGGGTGGAACGGCTCAACGGGCAAGCCCTATTGGAACGCCACGACCGGAGAGCCCATAACCGTGCACGTCCTCGCTGGGCGCGGCCCTGATCTATTTGCTCTTCACCGGCCTCGTCGTCGTGGGGGCCTAAGGGTTCACAATCTACCTAGTAGATGATCAGTTTATTCGCACCGGGCATCACATGTCCATGTCATAAATCAGCAACAAATAGAAGCATTCGCTCCGAGAGTGGCATCAGACTTAGGTGCCACGCTAGGATACGCGGCTCGCTCTGATGCAAAGCGGTATCTGTTTTCGAATTTAAGGTTTCTATAACCATAGAAGCCGATGAATGGCCTGTCCGACGTGGGGGGATGCGTCGGGTCACCGCTTCCATCCCATACAGCACGGACGATGACGCTCCTCAACAACCTCAAGATCCTCGTCAAGCTGGCGATCCCATCCATTTTGCTCGTCATCGTCTCGGCAGGCGTGATCCTCCTGGCCAGGAGCAGCCTGTCCGACCTCGATGCCAACACGCGGCAGATCGTCGATTTCAGCGCACAACGTGCCGTCCTGGTCCTGCAACTCGCCGTCGCCGTGGACGAAGCCACGATCCGTGAGAAAAACCTCATCATCGAGAGCGCCAACAACTCGGATCGGCAGGTGTTGCGCGATCAGCATACAGACGCCGAGCGTGCTGCACACAAGGCTGTCGACGGGCTGATCGAACTGTCCGACACGCCGGAGCGCGTCGCCATCAACAAGGATCTGAAGGAACTCACGAGCCGCTTCTTCTCGGCCTCGCAAGCTGCCGTCGCGCTGGTCCTGCAGAGTGACACAGCTGCGGCGGCGAAGCTGTCCAACGGTGAGGGCCGATCCGCGCGCAAGGCCGTGATGGAGGCGATCAACCAGCGTGTGGCGGCGAACGTCACGGCCCTGACTGAAGCTAAGCAGCGGGCGAGCGAGGTTGCAGCTTCAGCGACACAGACGCTCACCATCGTCTCTGTGTTGGGTCTCCTTCTCGCTTTCGGTCTGCTTGCCGGGACCGTCGTGCTCGGGATCACGCGCCCGCTCGGCGGCCTCGTCGCAGTCCTTCAGAACATGGCCAGAGGCGAGGTTGACGCGGAGATTCGGGCCGCGGTGCGCGGCGACGAGATCGGCGCTGTGGGTCGTGCGGTCGAGGGTATCAAGGCCATGGTCGCGCAGAAGGCGGCCGAGCAGGCCGAGATCCGGCGTATTGCTGACGAAGCAGCTGCCGCTGAGCGCAAGCACGCCATGAGCGACATGGCCGACGGTTTCGAGCGGGCGGTCGGCGGCATCATTGGCACGGTAACCTCGGCTGCAACCGAGCTGCAGGCAACAGCCCAGCAGATGACGTCCACGGCCTCCGAGACCGCCAGTCAGTCCACCACCGTGGCGGCTGCCGCAGAAGAGGCGGCCTCC
>NZ_JBAWTG010000099.1:0-17206 GCF_037106235.1 Methylobacterium nigriterrae
TCGTCTGCGCTGATATGGGGTCCGTGTCCGCAAATTGCTGTGACGACAGTCACATGGAGCGCACAGGAAGTTCTGGCGCGCGGGGCGGGAAGAGCCGCGAGGAAGCAGTCCGCCTTCCTGAGCTGGGCCTATCGCTCGATGGGTAGGGCCGGCCGCTCATAATGGTCTCGGTGCAGGTTTAAGTCCTGCCCAGGCCCACTAGGTCGGTGCTAGCTATGCATTGCGATCGATACTCCTGCTCTCGAACACTTGAAATCGACAGCTCGACCCCTTCGTCAAAAACGACGGTTTGCGTGACCATGGGCGAGCCTAAATGCATCCCGAGGTACCAAGCCTCACGCGCGGCAGCGCTCCATAACATCCAATCCGCAAGGGTCTGTTTCAAAGCACACACCGGCCGTTGAAATCGGGCTGACCGAATGTCCGCTCGTGGCGCATAGCCGAACAAGCGGCAGGCAAACTCCTGACCAATGGCGTACAGGATCTCTTGGTCGACCTATCGAGCGCACGCGCGGCCGATTGTTCGTGGCATGGTCCGGCCAAAACACCGACCGCACGGTTGACTGACGGTGAGACCTGAACAATTGAGTGAGGGCACTTGCCTCACTGGTTGCACGCGCCAAGATCTCTGTTGCGCTTGAAAGCTTGGCTTTATTCGATAAGATTTGAATTTTTTGTCTGACAGCGCACGTTCTCGAACGGCTTCACGCCTTGCTTGTTGCGCCGCACTCATCACTGGTATACCAGCTTTCACATCGCAGCGCATCGATTCGACAAGGGTGTCGAGGCCAGCCGCCCAGCTGGTCGGCCTACGCGTTCGCGATTGCTGCGAAGCTGCAGCTCAAAACATCTGGCGACAGGACCACGGTGAGGACGGCCTAATGGCACATCTTTGCTCGTGGGTCCCACTCGCCTCCTTCAGGCGAGTGCGTCGGCTACGCTCATCGGAGTCGCTGGAAGCCGCGCGGAAAGCAGGAAACGCTCAACGATGTCGCGCGCCGTCAACGACCACTCGGTTGCCCCTCGGCCGCGGGCGGCCATAGGCTGGCGACCGATCGTCCGCGGCCTGACTCTGCTGGTTGGGCTCAGCCTGTCATCGACGATGGTCCTTGGCTACGCGGACCTGCTGCCCCAACCTACTGATCGCGCAGCGCATGATGCGCCGCTCTCCCGTGTCGGCAGGCTGCCGCATGTCGCGCAGCAACTCGCCCGTGGCGCCTCTCTGCGGATCGTTGCCTTCGGCTCCTCCTCGACCGAGGGGGTCGGCGCCAGTTCGCTTGGAGCTGCCTATCCGGCCCGGCTGGAGACCGCGCTCAAGCGGGCGCTTCCCCGTCTCGCCAACGCGGTTACGGTGCTCAACCGCGGCATCGGGGGAGAACACGTGGACGACATGCTCAAGCGGATCGACCGCGACGTGCTCGCCGCCGGGCCCGACCTCGTGATCTGGCAGACGGGCAGCAACGACCCGTTGCGCGGTGTCGCGCTCGACCACTTCCGCAGGGCCACCGTGGCGGGCGTGCGGCGGATGCAGGCACGGGGTATCGACGTCGTGCTCATGGAGCCGCAATGGTGTCCGAAGCTTGACGCCACGCCGGGCGCCTACCACTTCAGGGACGCAGTGCGGGAGATCGGCCATGAGCTGGGCATTCCAGTGATCCGCCGCTCGGACCTGATGCAGAGATGGATCGCCGAGGCGCAGCTCACGCGGAGTGAGTTGTTTGCCGCTGATGGCCTGCATATGGCTGACCGCGGATATGAGCTGCTCGGCCAAGCTGTTGCCGACGACCTGCTGCAGGGCACCCTAGCCGGGACAGCTGCTGTTGCGCTGGCGGACCAATAGCGACACTTGGCCGACTAGGGCGTTTCTGCAAACGCGGGCCGGTGGACGAAATTCGTTATTTCATTTCCTGCGGCCTTGGTAGACTGAGCCAAACCACCGCCAGATACGCCCGAGAGCAGCAAGAGACGGACGCATTTGCACAAAGGAGCAGTTTGCAGAGAGGCCCTAGAGGCTCGCGGTAATGTTGGCGTGCCGAACAGGGGCGTTGCAAGGGCTGCTTCCGGTCTGCCGGGACGATAGCGGGTACGACCGGAATGGACGCCAAGCAGCCATTCACGCGGCCCATACAGATCGTAGGAGACAGGAAATCGATCTCTAGCAAACATACCGCCGGGCACTATCCTGCTTGACAGAGCCGGCAGCGCTGAAGAAAAAAGGCCGTCCTTGCGGAGTGGCCCGAAGTCTAGGGAGGTAACGCCCAATGAAGGGCTGCAGGAAGGCGACGCCATCGCCCTGCTGCACTGCGAAACCTGCCACCGCTACACCGGGGGTTCAAGCCTCGTCTGCCGCCAGGATGAGTATGCCGTGTGTTTGAGCACACGGCCGTGGTGCGACTGCGGCTGCGCTCGCCGACGTTAGCCGGTTCTTAATCACGTCTCGCCAGCCTATCGCGCGGGTGAACACTTCCGCCCGTCATTGGAAAGCCCTGCCGTGCCCCCACATGCACGGCAGGGCTTTTCCCGTCTGAGCTGTGCACGACAAGGCGGCGTCGCCACGGGTGTTGCCATTTTGTTCTAGGCGGGCGGATGCCGACGCGAGAACATGCAGCATGCGCCCGCACCTGCTCCTTCCGATGTTGCTGGCCCTCAGCATAGGCCTGGGCCGCGCGGCGTCCGCGAATCCGGCGCCCGATCTTTCTGCCTTGGAACAAGCTTGGCACAGCTGCGTGCGCGAGGCCTTCTCTCGTCAGTCGGCCTCAGAGAGCAGGCGAGCAGCCGAGCGCAGTGCGTTGGACGAGTGCAAGGGGCACGAGGACAGCTACGTGACGGCAATCTTGGCTACTCAGATCGCTGCGGAAGAGGCGCAGTGGCAGACGGAGACGTCGGTCACGTCCCGAGCCAGCGCCTGGATATCATACGTGGCCGTGTACGTCGTTGACCCGGTCTCCTCTTGGCTGAGACGTTGGAAGCGCTGAGATGGCGCTTGTGCCCGTGTGCGGGAAGAAGGTCGTGCCCGATCGCATCACCGCACGCCGGGGCTGGGACGCGATCTCGGCGGCGGCGCAGGGCCGAATCGTGGAGATCAAGTCGCCGCGGATCCTACAGCCCGGCCCCGCGGCCCTAATCGACGGACTCGACGCCATATTGACAACCCTCGGTCGGCTCCCGGTCCCTTCGCGTACCGATGCGGCCGCGGTCCAACCGTTCTGGGACCTTACAGACCGGCGAGGGTGCATCTTCTCTGACGAGAGCGCGTTGGATGCGGGCTCTTACTCAGGCAATCGAGGCAGGGGCATGCCATCCTTCGGCAAGCCGTACCGCGCCATGTTCAATTCCATTGCCAGAAGCGTGTAGTAGCCGCAGATCGCCGCCAGATCGACGACGCCCGGCTTGCCAAACCGCTGCTCGGCCTCGGCGAAGGTTGCGTCCGAGACCCTCTTGTTGTTCTGCAACTCGCTGACGAAGTCGTAGACCAAGGCCTCGTCCGCGTTCATCTCCGCTGGCCGTCTTCCGTCACGGATCGCCGCGACGACCTCCGGCTTGATCCCGACTTTTTGCGCGATTGGAGCGTGGACATACCATTCGTAATCCTGGGTCCAGTGGCGTGCGACGACCAAGATCGCGAGTTCCGACAGGGTGGTGCCTATCTTGGGCTTGTAGCGGAGGTAATCGCCCATCGAGCGGGCCAGCGTCATGACGTCAGCCGAGTACATGAGTGGCTCGAAAGGGCCGAAGACGGGTGTCTTACGTGCGGCTTCGAATGCTGTGGCGGCCTGTTGCTGCTCAGGCGAGTACTGGCTTGGCGGAATGGTCGGCAGCCGGTCCTCGCCGTGGGCCGCGAACGGCGCCAGGATCAGGGCCGCCGCGATCGAAAGACGCATCATGAGTCGATCTCCAAGCTTCAGTGTTACGAAGTCCTGAGACCAGTAAATAGGCTGTGATCGATGATTTGCAGGGTGAGCAGCGTAGCCCGCTGCTCCATGACGCCCCGCCCGCAAAAGTCCGCAACAGACGACATAGCATCCCTTTGGAGCGGATCAGACGAACTTCGGTAAGCGGCGTACCCAGGAACCGCAACTGGGGCTGCTGCAATGTCCGTTTCGGAGATGCCGTCTGAGTCGGCCGGAAGGCGGCTACGGGTGCGAAGCCGAAATTCTGCTTGCCAGCTGGAAGCCAAGGTTCGGTTGTGGCGCATTCCCGCCTTCTTCGGCCCGGCGGAACGATATCGCCGCCAGCGTCTGTGAACATCCCTGACTGGATTCCCGGACCGGTTGCTCAATCGTCCCAGGATGCGGTCAGCCCATCCAGCACGGCCCGAGCAAAGAGGGGCGGGTTCTGAAGCATGGCGAAATGGGAGACGCCCGGCAGGATCACGAGGCGGGCGTCGGGGATCGTGCCGGCCAAGTAGCGGTCGTGGCTCTGCTTGATCGCCTCGTCATAGCGGCCGTCCGCGATGACGATCTGGGTACGGATCATCTTCAGCTGCTCGGTGGTGATGTGCGGCTGCGTTGCCCACATCTCGTGGATCTGTTTCAGGAAGCTTTCGTACTCGCCCGGCGTTGGCGACAGCTTCCTGTACTCGCCGCTTGCCCGCTTCTCGAACGCTGCGAACACCCCTGCCTGAGCGAAGTTGGAGATAACGCCTTCCGGGATCGTGTTGGCACCGAAGGCGAAGACGCGGTTCAGGCGTCTGGGGTGGCGGATCGCCATAACGATGCCGATAATGCCGCCATCGCTCCATCCAACCAGATCCGCCTTCGGGATGCGCAAGGCGTCCAGCATCGCCACGAGGTCGGAAGCCATCAGTTCGTAGCTGTAGGGTTGGGCCGAGCGCGTGCTCCGGCCGTGGCCGCGGCTGTCAACCGCGATGACGCGGAAGCCTTCGTCTACGAGGAAAGGAATGACCGCGCCGAAATAGTCGGAGTTCGCAAGGCCGCCATGGACCAGGAGGACGGGCATACCGTCGGGAGAGCCGAACTCGGCCCGCCACATCTCGATGTCGTTGACGTTCAGCCGCCCTGACACGATGGCTTGGGGCAACTCGGGAGTCGGCGGCAGGACGGTCCACGGCTGCTCGGCCGAGAACGCAAAGCCATTGATGAGGAGGACGATCCCGAGGATCGCAACCCTCAGGAACGACGCAGCTTGAGACATTCGACCATCCTGGGTCTCGCCTTCGCAAGGTCGCTCTCCTGGCAGCTCAAGCTAGCCCTTTGACGGACAGAATTCCAGGCGCTCGCTTCTGCGCAGTCTAGTTTCATCACCTCGGACGACTGATGTTGGCTGAAAACAGACTGTCCGCTTCGGGACTCAAGCTATGGGTAAGCGGATGTACTGCGCGGCCAGGTGAAGGCCTCAAAGTGTCGCACAGCGGATCCTGATTGGCGATACCGCGGCCCTCACGAGGTGATTCATCGCCGAGTTTGGTGGAAACGGCGGGACCGAGGGTATGGCCGCATGCCTTCGCTCGCCATGGTCAGATAGGTCATCCAAAGGCTGGATTACGGCAATGACTAAGGCAGCCCTAAAGCTTACTGGCATGAACGGCTTGCGTGCTTCCACCAAATTCGGCGATGAGCTACCAACTGGGGGCGATCAGTCCGTACGCTTGTGACGTGGGTTCTGCACGCTTACCATAATTGACTGCTCCTTTAGTAGAAAAGGAGGCTCACATGCTTGCCAGAGTCCTGCGCTACTTCATGGTAACGCTTCACGCGTCTGCGTTTTGCATTCCGGCGCAGGCAGCGCCCTACTTTGTTTGGTATCTGCCGTCGCCGACGCCGTTCTTCCCGCTGCTCGTGATAAATCCAGACAGCAGGCCGTACTACAGATGCACGCTCCAGCTGTTCCGGACCTACGCCAAGCGGGACGGCTCGCAGGGCTTCGATACAAGGAACTACTATTTCGCCATTCCACCAAACGCGCTGGCGTCTGCAGGAACCTGGAACTCGCAGGAGCACGGCGGAAACACCATAACCTCGACGAATGTCTACTGCTCATCGTGAGAACTGGCTGCTAAGGCAGCGCTGTGCCCGAGGGGCCGTTCAACCCGGCCCAAGTTAGCCGACAGGAACGTCGCAATACGGACTGCGAATCTCCTCATGCCTGCAAGTTTCTCCACCGGGCGGGCGGCATTCCGAATTCGCGCTTGAACGCCCGACTGAACGCCTCCTCGGATTCATATCCGACGGAATAGGCGAGTTGGGCGATGGTTTTGCGTGTCTCGCTCAGGTTCGCCTTGGCGCTCTGAAGTCGCCAGAACGTGAGATACCGGATCGGCGGCATCCCGACGAGGGCAGTGAAGCGCTCGACAAAAGCGCTGCGGGACAGCGCGACCTCGCGCGCAAGCGCCTGTATGGTCCACGGGACGCGAACTTGGTTATGAATCAAGGCGAGCGCGCGGCCGACTTTCGGATCCTTCAGGCCCTTGAGCCAGCTTTTGTTGTCCTCGCCGAGCGTCGATGCGTAACTCCGTACCGCCTCCGTCAGCAGCGACTCGCTCAGCCGCGTGATGACGCTCGACGAGGCCAGCCGGCCTGCGGCAAGTTCACTTGCGGCGAAGCGGACGGATGCCTCGATCCACTCGCGTGACGCGCCGTCGCGGACATCGATGATGAGCGTCTTGGGCAAGGTTGAGAACAGAGGGCTGTAGCTGTCGTCGCTGGCGAGGAACCCGCAAAATATGCGGGTCGCACTCCCGCCGCCCCCGTGAAAAATTTGGCAAAGTCCGCTGTCCGCGGATTGCTGCATCAGCTGCCGCGCGCTGACGGGCTGGACGCCTTGCCGATCGGCTAGGGTGTGAGGATCGTTCTGGGGGAACAAGACGATCTCGCCCGGGCCGACCTCGGCGTTGGGCTCGCCGTCGATGCCGACAAAGAGTCGGCCCTCAGTCACCACGTGATAGCAGATAATCTGCGCCGGTCTTTCCGATAGGAACCTCAGGCAATCGTCGCCCGTGAGCGTGACGCCGATGCACCATGGCGCCGTGAAGTGCCCGGAAAGAAAGACTCCTCCCGTCAGTCGGACCGAACGCAGGACTTCCGAAAGCGCATCCACTTGCGGCGACCCTCCGATTTGGACGGACAGCCAGGCGATCCGGCCGCGCGATCATTCGATCGAACGTCGGCCAAGACTACAGGTAGGGCGTCCGGCCCGCCACTCCGAGTGCGACGCGGCGGATGACGAGGGCCAAGGCCGGCATGGCCAGCTGCCTCGTGCCCGTAACGCAAGATTGGACGAAGGGTCAGCCTATGACCGCTACAACCTCCACCCAAACGGAGCGGGCCGCCGTGCCTCTGAATGGGGTCGACACGCCAACGCTGTTCGCCACGATCAAAGCCGTCGGCGCGGAACCGGCGCTGGCAAACTTCCAGTTCCGCGCCAAGAGCCGCTGGCTCTCGGGAACGCATAGCGAGAGCACGATACACGGCTTCTTTGGCGCGGGCGGCGAGCAGACGCATGTCGCTCCCTACAAGGCGGAGAGCGATCATCCGCGCGTGCTCTGCGGCGCCGACGCTGCCCCGTCCCCGGTCGAGTGGGTTCTGCATGCGCTGGCTTCGTGTCTCGCCGCGGGCATCGGCAACATCGCCGCCGCGCGCGGGATCAAGCTCACTAGGGTCGAGTCGACGGTCGAAGGCGATATCGACCTGCGCGGTCTCCTTGGGCTCTCGAAGGATGTCCGCAACGGCTACGAGCGGATCGCGGTCTCGTTCGAGATCGACGGCGACGCGAGCCCCGATCAGCTCCGGCAGGTCGTGATGCAATCGCAAGCGCGGTCCGCCGTGTTCGACATCCTCACCAACGGTGTTCCGGTTTCCGTCAGCGCCAAGACATTGGCTGCGGCGTGACGCATCGGGACCGCCGCCGAATAGACCCGGCGGTCCGCCATCTCCCACTCGAAAAGAAGGGCAACGATCATGCCCGAGACAGACGTCGTGATCGTCGGCGGCGGCCAGGCCGGTCTGGCCCTCAGCCGAAGCCTATCACTGCGTGGCATCGACCACGTCGTGCTGGAACGGCGCCGGATCGGCGAGCGCTGGCAATCAGAGCGGTGGCGCTCGCTGCGCCTGCTCACCACCAACGCCATGAGCGCTCTGCCTGGCTTGCCGCATGAGGAAAGCGATCCGGACGCGTTCATGCCGGCGGCCGCCTTCGCCGCCTATCTTCAGCACTACGCTCAGAGGATGGGCGCGCCCGTCATGAGCGGCGTCGAGGTGACCAAAGCCGAACCGGCCGCCCGAGGATTTCGCCTCGCGACGAACGCCGGCGAGTGGTGCTCGCGCGCGGTCGTGGTGGCGACGGGAGCCTGCGACACGCCGTACCGTCCGCCGGCGGCGGGGGCGCTCGCGTCTTCGATCCTTCAGGTGTCTCCCAGCGATTACTGGGAGCCGGACGAACTCCCGCAGGGCGGCGTCCTGGTGATCGGAGCCTCGTCGAGCGGGGCGCAACTCGCCGAGGAGATCCACGCATCAGGGCGGTCAGTCCTACTCGCCGTCGGCGATCACACCCGAGTGCCCCGTCGCTACAGGGGGCGGGACATCTACGCGTGGATGGAGACGGCGGGCATCCTCGACGATCCGGCCAATGACAGCGCCAATCTCGACGCCGCGCGGCGCCAGCCGTCGCTGCAATTGGTGGGGCGTCCCGACAACCGCGATCTGGACCTCGGTATCCTCATGGTGCCGGGCGTGCGGCTGGTGGGTCGTCTCGCGGCCATCGATGGCGCAAACGCGGAGTTCGCTGGCGACCTTGAACACACGACGAAGATTTCGCACGTGCGGATGTTACGGGTCCTCGACAGGATCGACCGTTGCATCGTTGACCATGGGCTCGAGGCGCCGGCTGCTGACCCTGCGGCGCGAATTCCCTTTCTTGCCGCCGCCGATCCAGTGAGGCTCGACCTGCAGCGCGCGGGCGTCCGGACGGTCGTCTGGTCGACCGGCTACGTCCGCCGGTATCCTTGGCTCAAGGTGCCCGTCCTCGACAGTCGTGGCGAGATCATTCATCGCGGCGGCGTGACGGCCTTTCCGGGTCTCTACGCGCTCGGTCTCACCTTTCTGCGTCGTCGGCGATCGTCATTCATCGACGGCTGCGGACTCGACGCCGAAGATCTCGCGCCACTCATCGAAGCGCATCTCAGTGAACGGGCGAGAGAAGCCGCATGAAGTCTCCGCTTCCATCGCGGAAGAGCGCGATATTGACCGGCTCCCGTTCCCGGGATTGGGGCAAGTTCACGGACATCCCCGCGCTGGTCCTTTTGGGCTTTGCCGCTTGGACGTTGCTGACCCGCTTTGCAGGAGTCAGCGTCTAAATTACTAACGCCCGTTTCGCCCGGACACCGGCCTTAGGGTGGCGCAGTCCGCCTACCGGCCGCTTTTCGGTCTGTAGCCGATGTCAGCATTCCACTGAGGGTGTGTGAAAACGCTGATTTCGTCCGCGTCGATAGAATGCCTTTCTCCGAAGTCACAGCGGTAGGGCCTTGGACACTTTCCTCTTTGGCCTTCGAACGTGCTAAGATTAGGGCTGCATAGAGAACTGTTCTACTTTCACGTCGCGAGCTCGCGGTTTCACACTTGAGCGAGCAAACTCGTTGCCCACACTCTCCGCAGAGCCTTTCGGTCAGTTTTGCCCACGCCGTTCATTGGCAGTACATCAATGTTGCGGATCTCAGCGGGCACGTAGATGCGCGCGAGCGAGCCCTTCACGAACGCCTTCAGGGCTGGCTCGTCGAATTTCTCGCCTTCCTTCAACACGACGAAGGCGACCGGTACTTCGCCGAGATCGGCGTCCGGAGCACCGACCACACAGCAGTCGCGGACGGACGGATGCGTCACAAGATGCCGCTCGATCAGGGCCGGCGAGATGTTCTCGCCGCCGCGGATAATCACATCCTTGATGCGGCCTGTGATCGAGAGGAAGCCATCTTCATCGAAGCGTCCGAGATCGCCGGTTCGCAGCCATCCATCGACAATCGGTTGCTCCGTGCTTCCGAGATACCCGGCCATGAGGGCGGGTCCTGAAATCCGAATCTCCCCCTCGCTCCCCTCCGGCGCTTCCGCGTTCCTGTCCGGCTTGAACAGGCGCACCTGCTGACCGGAGAGCACCGTCCCGATCGTGCCGATCTTACGACGGTCGGGCGGGTTCATCGTCGACGTGCAGGTTGCCTCCGACAAGCCGTAGGAGACGATAAGCGGTACGCCGAACGCCTCCTCGATCTGCTGGTGGAGGGTCGGCGTGATCGGTGCCGAGCCGCAGCGAAGAAAGCGCAGGTCTGGGAAGCGTTCGCCGTGCGTCAGGTGCGGGAGCATGCGGGCGTAAATCGTCGGCACGCCGGTCATGTAGGTCGGCGCGTCACGGCGGAGCGCCTCGATGGCGGCCTCCGGTCGAAAGCGGTCGTGCAGGATCACGCTGGCGCCGGCCAGGAAGGGCACGATCAGCTGATTGTTGACGCCGTTCGTGTGGTAGAGCGGCATGACGTGGAGGAGCTTGTCCTGAGGACTCGTGCCGGTATGGCGCAGAACACCCTCTGCATTGCAGATCAGGCTGCCATGCCGCAGGAGCACGCCCTTGGGACGACCGGTGCTGCCCGAGGTAAACAGCAGCATCGCGGCATCATTGCTGTCGAGGCCGTCATCGCTGGAGGCGCCGCCGCTGTTCAGAGTGCCCAGCCCACGCAGTGTCAGGCCGCGGAGCGAGCGCCCCTCGAAGCGATCGATCAAGCTCTCGTCGACGACGAGATGGAGCATTTCGACTGTGTCCGCCTGCTCGGCAACGATCTCGGGCGCGAGACCGGGCTCGATGAAGCAGGTGCAGGCCCCCGCCTGCATCGCGCCGAAGTAGGCGGCGATCGCCGTCACAGTTTTCGGCGCGATGATGCCGACCTTTGCCCCGCGCGCGACGCCCCAATCGCAGATACCCGCGGCGTAGCCGTCGATGAGGCGCCCGAATTCCGCGTAGGTGACGGGCTCGGGGCCGGAGAAGGCCATCCGCCTGGCTTGCGCATGATGCGCGATCGCTTGACGCAAGCGGGCGCTGATCGAATCCGTCATGACCTCGCTCCTCCCATCTTGTGTTTGTGTCAGCGCAGGCGAATCGCCGCGTCGCGCTCGAACTGGCCGTTGGGGTCGAGTGCGGCGAGCGCCTGCGCCTCGGCTTGCGTCGGCGGCGCCGTCGGTTCTGCACCGTCGGCCTCGAAGGCGAACCCTGTCCGCTCGCGCACCTCGCCGAGGGTCGCCCCCGGATGCCAGGAGGTGAGAACGAGGCGCCCGTCGCGCTTCGTAAAGACCGCGATCGGCGTCACCACGCCGTGCATGCCGCCGGAGGCGGTGACGAAATCCAGGGTCTCGACGAGAGTCCGACGGGAGTGCTCGGTTCGCCACGTGACGGCCCGCCGCGCGGTCGGCAGCATTACGGCGCCACCTCCGCCGCCCGGCAGGCGCACCTTCGGGGCGTGCCAGTCGCCGATGCAGGAGACGTTTGTGCGCCCGAGCCCGTCGACCTGGGCCGCGCCGAGGAAGCAGAGATCCATCTGGCCACGGGTGCACAGGTCGTAGAAGTCCTCGTTGGCGAAGATCGCCCGCGAGCCTTCGGCCAGCACCGGGTCGGAGGAGGAGATCGGCACCTTCGACGGGCTCGGGTCGACGCCGCCCGCCACGTTGATGTAGGTGAAGGCGAAGGGATAGGCGCGCTTCGCCAACAGGCAGGCCAGCATCGGCAGCGCCGAGTTGACGCCGCTGAAGGTGATCTCGTGGGGCCGCACGAACCGGGCGAGGTTCGTGACGATGTAGGAGAAGCCGGACCACTCAGACATGGGCACCCTCCCGGGCCTCGGGGGCTGCGTCGAGATGGGCCCGGAGTACGCCGGCGGCGTCCTCCATGTAGGCCTCGACTGCCGGATAATCGACTTCGTAGTGGGGCCAGCAGGACCCCGGCCAAGCACCGTTGGGGACGATGCTGACCGCCTCGACGAGGAAATGGGGCACGAGCGTCAGCTCCGGTTGGTCTCGGAACGACGCGCTCGGAGCGACCCGCTCGGCGACAATGAGGACGCGCTTGGCAGAGCGGCTCATGATGCGGTCCCAGTGCGAGGTGCCGTAGACGCGCACGTCGCCCTCCTCGCTGACCTCATTCGCTTGGATGACGGCGAAGTCAGGCGCGATCCGCGGGATGACGTAGACCGACTCGCCGCTGCCGTAGGGGTCCTCGACCGTCTTCCAGCCGTTCAGCGCGGGCAGGTCCGAGCCGTGGATGCCGCCGCAGGGCATGAAGGGCACACCGAAGGCCGCCGCGCGCAATCCCGCGGTGAGGCTCGCGCAGGCGTGCTCCTCCAGGCGGATCTGCCCTGTCTCAACGGCTCGCCGATACCAGGGCGCGAGGCCGAAATTGCCCTCCATCGCGACGATGCCGGCCCGCGCACGGCCCAAGGAACCGGCGCGGCAGAGGATGTCGATGTCGTAGCCGGGGGATTGCTTGATGACCTCGAGCTCCTTGCGGCCCTGGCGGATCAGCTCGCGCACGAGCGCGAAGGGCCCACGGTGCAGGAAACTGCCGCCGAGGGCGAGCGAACTGCCGTCGGTCACGCGGGCGGCGAGTTCCTCCAAGGGGACGATTTTCGATGTGCCGAGACTCACGGGTGCTCCTCCAGATGGAACGGTGGTCAGGCGCGATAGGCGCGGATGCGCTCCTTAAGCCCGGGACGGGCAGCGGAGGCGACGAGATCGGAGAGGTCCTGGGCCCGCGTGTCACTTACCGTCGCGCCGTAGAGGGCAGCGGCCGCCTCGGATGAAAGTCGGGTTGCCACGTCCGCGGCGGCCGCGATCGCATCCGGCCAGGCCGCAATCGGTGTCTGCCCCGTCAGGAAGCCATCTTCCAGTGCCTCGTTCGTGTCGAAGACGAGCCCTTCGCCCAGCACCACACGGGCGCGGGTTACACCGACGCGCTCGGCATAGCGGCGGGTGCCGAGGACGAGGCCGAAGGCTAGCCCCGGCATCCGGAAAGTCGCGCCTGGATCGCCGATGCGACGCGCACAGGAGCAGATCAGGTCGACGCCTGCGCCGAAGTTGCGCCCGTGCGCCAGCGCCAGGGTGTCGAACGGCGCGTAGCGGACCGCCTGCAGCAGTTGCTCGATCCGGATGAAGCGCAGGACGAGATCGCCCTCGGATTGATCCTCGTAGCCGCCGAAATCGAACCCGGCGCTGAAGTTGCGCCCATTGCCCTTGAGCACGAGCAGACGGATACCGGACGCGCTAGCCTCGGCGACCTGTTCGAGCAAAGCCTCGACCAGCGATGCCGAGAGGGCATTCATCTTGTCCGGACGATTGAGCGTGAGGGTCAGGGTCGTATCGTCACGCTCGACGAGAAGCTCGCTCATCGCGCTTCCTCCTCAAGCCGTGCGGGCCAGGGCGGGCGCGGCCGCGTCCTGCCCGAACAGCTCGTCGTTGTGCTCGCCGAGAGCCGGCGGGTCCCGATAGATCGGGAAGCCCTCTCCGGAGAACTTCAGGGGGGAGACGAAGGTGCGCGTCTCGACGCCGGAGGGGAGTCGGACGGGCTGAACCCAATCCATGTGTGCGACCTGCGGGTCGGCGAGTGCCTCCGAGTAGTTGTTGATCGGCGAGCAGGGCACGCCCGCGGCGCGGAAGCGCGCCAGAAGCTCCTCGCAGGTGAAGTCCGCGAAGACCTGCTCCAGGATCTCGAGGAGCTCTCCCTGGTGCTGAGCGCGCAGCGCCGTCGAGGCGAAGCGTGGATCCTCGAACAGATCCGGTCGCTCGATCGCGTCACAGGCCGAGCGATAAAGCGCATTATTGCCCGCGGCCATCGCGAAGTAGCCATCCTTGGCGCGGAAGGCCTGGTAGGGGGCGTTGCGCGGATGCGCGGAGCCGAGGCGCCGCGGGTCGCGGCCGCTGCCGAAATACTCGCTTGTCTGGAGCGCGCCCATGGCGAGCGTGGCGCCGAACATCGAGGCGTCGATATGCGTGCCCTTGCCGGTGGCGCGTGTCTGGAACAGTGCAGCCGCGATCGCATAGGCTGCATAGAGGCCGGTGCCGAAATCCGAAATCGGAACACCGCACTTGACCGGCGGTGCCCCGGGCTCTCCGGTGACGCTCATCACGCCGCTCATGGCTTGCAGGGTCAAGTCGAAGCCGGCCTCTTTCGAACGCGGCCCCTGCTGCCCGAACGCGGAGATCGAGCAGTAGACGAGCGTGGGCTGGCCGGCGCTCACCGTCGCGTAGTCGAGGCCGAGGCGCTGCATGACGCCGGGCCGGTTGTTCTCCAGCACGACGTCGGCGGAGCGGATCAGGTCGAGGGCCCGGACCTTGTCGACCGGATCCTTAAGGTCGAGCGTGACCGAGCGCTTGTTGCGGTTCAGCGAGGCGAAGTTCTCGCTGTAGCCCTCACTGATCGGGGGCCAGGCCCGCATGGTGTCGCCGCCGTCAGGGTTCTCCACCTTGATGACGTCCGCGCCCATGTCGGCGAGGAGCATGGCGCAGAAGGGACCAGCGGCTACGCTGCAGAACTCGATGACGCGGATGCCGGAAAGCGGTCGCAAGGCCTTACTCCTTCGATCAGGCGAGCACCGTGGTCGCGCCCGTGGATGCATGTCCCAGGGCGTGCCGCGGCGCGTGGTGTGACGAGAGGGTGATCGGATTGTAGCCGAGCGCCCGGGACAGGTTGCGAGCCGCATCGACGACGACGTCGCTGAAGCGGCGCAGGGCCGCCGGGTTGAGGCGGTCGGCAGGGCCGGAGATGCCGATCGCAGCACCGGGGCGGCCCATCGCGTCATGGACGATGGCGGCCAGCCCACAGACCCCCTCGCGCCACTCGCCCCGGTTAATCGCGAAGCCCTGGATTCGGATCTGCTCGAGTTCGCGGCGCAGAAGATCGAGGCTTGAGATCGTGCGGGACGTGTAGACGGGAAGCGTATCAGGCAGATGCGCGAGCGCCTCTTCCTGGTAGGCCAGCAGCGCCTTGCCCGAGGCCACGCAGTAGGCTGGCGCTCGGCCGCCGATCGAGGAATAGGCCCGCACCGGCTGAGGGCTCTCGATCTTGTGCAGGTAGATGACCTCCGCCTTGTCGAGGAGCGACAGGTGGATCGTCTCCTGCGTCTGCTCGGCCAGCGTCCGCATGTAGGGTTCCGCGACCTGTCGCACGTCGACGCGCGCCAGGACGGAACTCGCCAACTCGAACAGCTTCAGGGTGCACTCGTAGGTGCCGGCCGGAGTGGCGCGCGCATAGCCTGCCGAGACCAGCGTTTGCAGTGTGCGGTGCACGTTGCTTTTCGTGAGGTTCAGAGAGCGTGCGAGATCGCTGACGCCCCGCGGCGTCTCGCTGGCGGCGAGATGCTCGAGAACCGTCAAGCCCTTCAGGAGCGTGCTGTCCATCGTTCCAAAATCCGATACAGCGTTCTGAGAAATGCTAGCCACATGAACGGAGGTTCGTCAAGGTCCTGAATCAATGAAGTGGCAGAATGCTTCTATTGTGCGGCAGCCGACCGGAGCAAGCTTAACTTTATTGCTGCATTTTTTCGATTGACGGCGAATGGGCATACTTATTATCGTAGCATCAAATGAAACGTCGTTCTGAATAATAGAACAAGCAGACGCCGCTTCAGGACGTCCGGGGCACCCCCGGATGAGGAGACCACTCCACTCCCGGGAGAGGAAACATGGACGCCACGGTGAAAAGGCCGCCAACGAAGAAGGACGTTGTCCGCGTCGTCAGCGGCAACTTCCTCGAGATGTTCGATTTCATGGTCTACGGCTTCTATGCCGCGGCAGTGGCGAAGGCCGTGTTCCCCAACGACAATGAGTTCGTCTCATTGATGCTGTCGCTCGTTACGTTCGGCGTCGGCTTCCTGATGCGTCCGCTCGGCGCCATCGTGCTGGGCGCCTACATCGACCGGCATGGACGGCGCGCCGGCCTGATCATGAGCCTCGCGATCATGTCGATCGGCGTCGCCCTCATCGCCCTCACGCCGACCTACGCCTCGATCGGCATCGCCGCTCCGATCCTGGTTTTGATCGGGCGCCTGCTTCAGGGCTTCTCAGCGGGCGCTGAGTCCGGCGGCGTCTCGGTCTACCTGTCCGAGATCGCCACGCCGGGCAACCGGGGCTTCTACGTGAGCTGGCAATCGGCGAGCCAGCAGGTCGCCGTCATCTTCGCGGCCGTGATCGGCGTGTCGCTGCGCGGCATCCTCACTGAAGAGCAGATGATGGCCTGGGGTTGGCGCATCCCGTTCCTGATCGGCTGCCTGATCATCCCGGTGCTGTTCTGGATCCGACGCTCGATGCAGGAGAGCGAGGACTTTGCCCAGCGCGCCAAGCATCGCCGCGTGACCCTCGGCGAGATCTACCGCTCGCTCCTCCAGAACTGGGCGATCGTACTGAAGGCCGTCCTGCTCGTCACGTTGACGAGCGTGTTCTTCTACATGATCACGGCCTACACACCGACCTATGCGCGTCAGGTGCTCGGTCTGAGTGCGCAGGACAGCTTTATCGTCACGGTATGCGTCGGCATTGCGAACTTCATCTGGGTTCCCGTCATGGGCGCGGTGTCGGACCGGGTCGGTCGTCTGCCGGTGCTCGTGATCTTCTCGGTGTTGATCGGCATCACGGCCTACCCAGTCATGTCCTGGCTCGTCTCTGATCCTTCCTTCGGACGGCTGCTTGCCACCCTGATGTGGATGTCGTTCCTCTACGGCGGCTACCAGGGCGTCATGGTTGTCACGCTGACCGAGATCATGCCGGCCGAGGTGCGCGCTACGGGCTTCTCGCTGGCCTACAGCCTGGCGCAGGCAATTTTCGGCGGCTTCACGCCGGCGGTCTGCACGTACCTGATCCACGTGTCGGGGAACAAAGCGATGCCGGGTGTCTGGCTCGCCTGCGCCGCGATGTTCTCGATCGTGGGTGCGCTGACGCTGTATCGCAACGCGCATATCGGACGGCGGGCAACTCCTTCTGCGAGCCTGGCCTGAACGTTCATTCGGGCAGTGTGGCCGGCAGCACGGCACCACAAGAGCGGCTCGGGCGGGATGGATCCTGCCCGGGCCTCTGCAGTCACAATGCCGGCCTTTCGCGCGTCTGCGGCGACCAAAGCAGGATCGACGGCATGAGCGCCGAGGCATCGACGGGGAAGCAGGCCGGCAGCCTCCCGGCGCCGCGCGAGACCACGACCGCGCTCCTGCCCGGGATCGTGCTGTGCCTCGCCATCA
>NZ_JBAWTG010000100.1:0-16792 GCF_037106235.1 Methylobacterium nigriterrae
CGCCGAAGAAGGGCAAGGCGTTCTGGGACGCGGAGGTGACCAAGATGATCAAGGTCTACCACGCCCCCATCGGCGAAGCCGACGGCAAGGCCATCGCCGCCTACCTTGCGGATGCGTATTAACATTGGGGTTTTGAAATCAGCACCCGATCGACTGAGTTTGCGCGGTGCGCTACGCGCTCCTTTGAAGTTGCTTGCCGGAAAGGGTCATAGCGAGGACACCAATGTGCCTGTCAAGCTTGCCCAATTCCAGCATGTGTCACAATGCAGTGGGGAAACTCGAGCGTGTTGCGCGAGCAGCATCTTATCAACCCAGAGACCTGCATCCGGTGCAACACGTGCGAACGGCGTTGCCCGACCGGTGCGATCAGCCATGACGAGCGCAATTACGTCGTCAATGCAGACATTTGCAATTTCTGCATGGCGTGCGTTCGACCTTGCCCCACAGGCGCTGTCGACAACTGGTTTATGCTCAACCGCCCGTATACGGTTGCCGAGCAACTGGGCTGGCACCAGTTGCCGCCGAGAGTATCCAAACCGCCTACCATCCTGAGGCCGCCCACCCAGCTTTTCAGGCGCGAGGCACCGGCCGTCGCGACGTTTGTTAGCAGCAAGCGGCTGACGCAGGAGGAGGAGGCATCGGAGGTCCGGCTGATCGTCATAGATTTTGGCGATGTCGCTTTTCCCTTCTTGGAGGGGCAGTGCATTGGCGTGGTCCCGCCGGGTAAGCGATCGGACAGCAGGCCGCGCGGCCTGCGCATCTACTCAATCGCTAGCGCGCGAGATGGCGAGGAGCCGGGAACCAGTACTATGGCTTTGTTCGTGAAGCGGGTGATCGGATCACGGCCAGACGGAAGCGTGTTCCACGGCGTCGCGTCGAATTGGCTGTGCGATCTCCGCCCCGGAGACCGGATCGACGTGGTGGGACCATTCGGGGAAACTTTTCTTCTGCCCGACGACCCGGAGGCCGAGTTGCTGATGATCGGGACGGGCACTGGCCGAGCGCCGTTCCGTGGATTCTTGCAGCGCCGGCTGCGCACGGCTCCGGATGCACTTGGGCGGCAACACATGTTCTTCGGCACCCGGACGCCGCAGATGTTTCCTACCCTTGATTCGCTTCTGTCCAATCCAGAATTTCTTCCTACAAAAGAACTAACCTACTCTGGGGCGGCAGGCTGGGAGCGAGAATATGTCCAAGATCGGATGCGTCAGAGAGCGGGTTCCCTCGCCACCATGCTTCGGAACGACCACTTACATATCTACATTTGCGGCTCGCGCGGTCTCGAGGAGGACGTGGATGTCGCGCTGGCAGAGATCAGTCAGGAGCATTGCATCAACTGGCCCGTCTTGCGGCAGACCCTCCACTCCACTGGCCGCTACCATGCCGAGACATACTAGGACCACGGAGCCGCCGCAGATTGCGGACAGGGCTGCGAATCCGAACCCTGTGCTCTGCCGAAGTTAGATCATCTTTCGTAAGGAAAAATGTCTATGCGCTCTCGATTACTCTTGCTCTTGGCGGGGCTGCTGGCGCTCGCGGCCTGCAAGGACAGTACACCGAAGAAGGCGGAACCCACCAATCCGCCGCCTGCGAACACAGTGCCAGCCCCGGCTCCAACACCAGTCCCCCCGGCTTCTCCGAGCACAACTCCTCCCAATCCTACCAGCCCTGCTCCCAGCACGGCACCGGCGCCGCACTGACTGTGCAATTGGTGAAGCTTATAGGGACCGCCGGTGCTTCTGCCGCCCATGCCAGCGTCGCCACAGCGTCAGTCTTTCCAAAAATTTCGACATGGGGAGCCCCGAACGGCACGGCAGCCCTCTCCTCCCTCTCGTAGAGGGCGTCTGCATCAACCGAGCCGCTCTCTCGGCAGGATTGAGACGACCCGGTAGTAAGCATTCTTGGACATTACCTAGGTGCATAGACACGTCCAAGGCGCGTTGAATCGTGACTGCAGAGAGCCGCGGCATTCTCCTCAATCCGCGCGGCAGTCACAAATTCGCCAAAGTAGCATCAAAGCGGCCCTGAATCCCGTTTATATTTTATCTCTATTTATTCTTACAGAACTTCAATGGACTTACATCCAAACCCTGCCAAATTCGCAATGCAATATGTCTTATTTTGCGCTAATCAATGGGCGGCCGAGGAAGTCTTGCGCGAGAGACGCGAGGCCGCCGTGGTCGCCGCGTTCTGCAGAGCGATTTGCAGCACCTGAGAGTATTCTCGCGCGTTCGGACAATCTGGAGTGCGACGTGTTATGCGTCTGTGAAGGGTAGCTCATGTCGTCCAAAGACAGAGCCTGCTCGGAGTTACCCGCGGCAGTCGGGGCAGCCTGAAGAACTCAGTTGGGCCAACCCGGTCTGTCTGTTGTGGGGGAAGCGGTGCTATCCGACAACTTCGATACTGGCAATTGTAGCTGGAATTATGAGCCGCTGCGGGCTGAAGTGTTCAAGCAGTTCAAGTCGGCAGTTTACACGACCGACGCGGATGGCTGGCTGACCTACTACAATGACGCCGCTGCCGATCTCTGGGGCTACCGGCCCGAACTCGGCAAGACTCGCTGGTGCGGCTCTTGGCGGATCTTCACGACAGACGGTGCGCACCTGCCGCTCGATCAGTGCCCGATGGCGGTGGCTCTGAAGGAGGGGCGTGCCGTGCGCGGGGTGCAGACGGTGCTGGAGCGGCCGGATGGAACGCTGATCCCCTTCATGCCGTATCCGACGCCTCTGCGGGATGCATCAGGTGCGATCGTGGCGGGCTCCAACGTGCTTCTGAGCCTCGCTCCTCCCACGGTGCCAAGCATCCCGAATCTTCCCGCCGCGGCGTGGGCAGAAGGACTGCCGGATGAGGTTAGAGCCGTGCTCGAACTGGACGATCTGACGGGCTGCCTCCAAGCCACTTTGGCTGCGCTGGCGGACGCCGAGTTCAGTTTCCAGAGCGACTGCGAACGTCTGGACAATTGGTCAGGATCCGCCGCAGAGAGGGACGGGATCATATGCCAGCTTGAGAGCAAGCGGCAGAGGCAGCGCGACCTGCTGAACCGACGGCTGGCAGATCTTCAACGACGGATCATGCTTTTCACCTCACAAGGAAGGCGCTGAGATCAAAGCCAAGCCCGTGTCCATGACCGGCAGACCTGATGCGCAGCGTCCATCACCTGACCGACGGGCGCAACCTCCTCCCATCGTGCCGGGCGAGCTCGACTATGTCGTGACGGGGCTACTGTCGGGGAGGGGGCGGCTCAGAACCTGCTGCGTAGCAAAACAGCCTGCCTGTCTTTTGCCAAAGCAGGCCTCCGGCTCCGGATGAGCAGCCAAGGGTGTGCGGCCAGACATCAGCGCCTCCATTCCGGTTCGTTCTGGAGGGCTGGCGCTTCCGGCTACTCTTGCTGACGCTCGTCAGCCGCATCCCACTTTCGTGCAACCACCTTGCCAACGAAGGGCAGCTTTGTGAGAGGCCAGCTCTCGTCGCGATGCACTGCTGAGTGCTGGCCGGGATTGGAGGGAACGTCAACTAAGGGTAAGGGTTCGGAAGGGCAGGGGCTCGCACTGATGTGCTGCTGTGATTTAACTGGTCTCGGGAAAACAGCCGTAAGCTGCCTGAGTTTTTCCGGACCGTCGCGGATCTAGTTTCAATGGGCATGACGACTGGACGTTGAGTCACATTGCGCGATTTAATAAATCGCGATCGTTGACCGGCAGAGCTTCTGCTTTCGCTGCGCCTGCCCGCGAAGCCTCGTCGAAGATGACGAGGTCGAAAAGAGTCTGATTCGGCGGAAGGTACTGCGCGATCGAGCGCAGGCTCATCAGCAGGGAACGGTCCACCCATCCCGTTAATGAACGGTTGCCTTCCCAATTAGTGGACAGTTCCCCTCCGACAAAGGCCTGAAAGCCTGCTCGGCAGGAATCGTAGCGACCAGCTTGTAGTAGTCGAACTGGTACTTTGACTCAAATGGTGACTTAACTTGGAAGAGGTAGATGTTGCGCATTACGCGTCCATCCTCACGAACCGAGCCGTTCTTAGTGAAGAAATCATTGATCGGCAGTTCCTTCATCTTTTGAACAACCTTGGTGGCGTCGTCAGTCCCAGCTGCCTCGATGGCCTTTAAGTAATGCGTGACCGCGCCGTAGACGCCGGCATTGGGCATAGTTGGCACCTTGTTGACGCGCGCGAGGAACCGCTTCGTCCACGCCCGCGTCTCGTCGGTCATATCCCAGTAAAACGCCGAGGCCAGAAGCAGGCCCTGGGCGTTCTGCAAACCCAAACTGTGGACATCAGAGATGTAGGTCAGGAGCCCGACGATCTGTTGGTTCTGCGTGATGCCGAACTCGTTTGCCTGTTTGATGGAATTGACGGTATCACCGCCAGCGTTGGCGAGGGCGATCACCTTCGCGCCCGAGGCTTGCGCTTGAAGCAAGAACGAGGAGAGATCCGGAGTATCCTGCGGGTGGCGGACAGTGCCGAGAACCTTTCCTGCGGCTGCCTTCACCACTGCCATGGCATCGCGCTCGAGCGCGTGACCAAAGGCATAGTCCGCGGTGATAAAGAACCAAGTATCGGCCCCACGCTTCAGTAGTGCACCGCCGGTCGCGTGGGAAAGTGCGTAGGTATCGTAAGTCCAATGCACGCTGACCGGTGAGCAGGCCTTTCCGGTCAGATCAGACGAGCCCGAGGACGAGATCAGGAAGACACGGTTCTTTTGCCGCGTAATGTCCTGAACGGCGAAGGCGATTGACGAGACGGGTACGTCGACGATGACATCCACCTGCTCACGATCGATCCACTGGCGGGTGATGCTGGCGCCGATATCCGGTTTATTCTGGTGGTCGGCGGAAACGACTTCGATGCGCTTGCCGAGTACGGTGCCGCCGAAGTCCTCGACCGCCATCCTGGCGGCCGTGACGGAGCCGATGCCACTTAGGTCGGAGTAAAGGCCGTTCATGTCCACGAGCACGCCAATCTTGACCACGTCGTCCGAAATCTGCGCGATAGCGCCGGTGGTAAGAACGGTGCAAGTCGCCGCGGCGATGAGAGTGCGTTTCCAGTTTTTCAAGGCGTTCCTCCTGTCTGATTTGTAGCAATCTAACCAGTCGCTGGGGCAGGTTTAACTCGGCAGTTCACCGGAACCACGTGACCATCCCAACAGCAGCCAAGGAGCAAGCTAAGCCCACTGCAAACAGCTGGCCGTGAGAGCCGGTATGGGCAAAAACAAGTGCGAGAGCGAGGGAACTCACCGCTTGCGAGATAGCAAAGCTGGCCGTCGCGTATTGCCATATGACTCCTGCAGTCTCACCTGCGATCTCACGTGCTCGGCCGAGTACCACTGCTGTCGCCCCGATCCCTCCAAATCCTCCTAGAAATGCGCCCAGAAGCAGGCAGAAGGACGGGGGCGCTAACACGAGCGCGACCGCGAACGTCTGGAAAGCGAACCACATCTGGATGGTTCTTGCGCCTCCCCAGCGATCGACTGCGCGCCCGGCTGCAAGTGTTCCCGAAAGAGCACCGAGGCCAAAGAGCAACAATGCGTAGGTGGCGAAGCTAAATGTGTGGCCCTGGCCTCGAACCGCCAGATCTGCGAGATAGACCATATGCGGAACCATGCCGGCGCCCGCTATTCCGTAAGCTAATATCAGAACGGTCGCGCTGCCGAAGTTGGCTCCCTTCGGTTGCTCAAAAATCTCCGTCCTCGGCCAGGCCGGCCGAGCGAACGCCCAAAGAATGACGATGCAGGCTGCGAGAACAATCCAAGCGGCCGGTAGACCCCAGTTTAGGATCGGCGGGATCGCGAGTGCCGTGACAATGATCCCGGTCCCAACGCCCGAAATGACAACGCCACCTGCGGTGCCGCGTTGGGCGGGTTCCACGACGGCCTGCACCGCCGGGCCAGCAAGGGACATGAGGACACCGCCAGAAACTCCGGCGGCGCTACGCCAGATCGCCAACCAGACCAGGCCGCCATTCCAGCCGCAGGCAAAGAAGGAAAGCGCTGTCAGCAACATACCGCAATCGAGCGAGCGCGGGACTCCGATGTGCTTCGCTAGGAGACGGCCGCCAGACACTCCAATGAGGTAGCCCATCAAATTGAAAGCGCCCAGCAGACCCGCGCCACCTCCATCCAGCCACTGGGCTGTGACCATGACTGGGAATAGAGTCAGATAGGCAAAGCGGGCGAGGCCGACGCCAACAAAGGTTGCTGAGGCGCCGGAGAGAGCAGGACGAAGGAACCACAGGTTCGCGTCGCTGGTCGAATCGAATAAAGATCGGTGGCTGGGACCGGCGGGGTCTTTCATAGGCGGTCTCATTCACGTTTGCGACTTCATACTATTCCTTCCTTCCAGACGGCCGATCCAAGCGGAAGCCGAGCTTTACACCTACCTGAAAATGACCGATCGAGCCGTCACTCTCGACATGCCCTCGTATTTCGGTGACCTGACACCACTCAAGATGGCGAATTGTCAGCTGTGCGGACGCAACCGCCTGCCGGATTGCGTCATCGATCGAGTGCTGTGACGAACCATAGATTTCAGTTACGGGGTAAACGTGGCTCATGACCATCTCCATCGTTGCTCAGGCATATTCCAGAACGGCAACGCTCGCTGGTAGACCTGAGCGTCAAGAGCGCGTCTCGCCACCGATGCAACGGGTGGCGGCCGCCGCAGTTCGGATCAAACGGCCCGAAATGGCCTCAATAGTCTCGCGGGATACTTCTCCTTCAGGGCCCCATATGGTGATTCCCAAAACAACGTTACCGGACGCGTTGAAAACGGGAGCCTGAGCGAAGTGGAACTCGTATTGCCTATCATCTCCTAGTGCTCCGGGGTTGTAACTGCCGGCGGCGTCCGCGAGGAGTTGACGAAGCTCCTTCTCCGTTACTGTGGCGTCGCCAATGCTGGTCAGGAAGGCCGCACGCTCCCATTTCAGGCTCGCCTCATGACCGAAGCCGACAGCGCAGCCGCGAGAGCGAATATTCTCGATCATCCGCAGGCATGACTGGCGGTCCAGAGAGGCATCGCCCCCGCAACGAGAGAGCCACTCGGACTGCTCCTCCGGCGTTCCCCAAGCCGCGAAAACACCACCGACCGGTGGCATAAACGGCAGCCGCTGGCCGACACGGGTGGGGAAGTCCACTGCACGCGACCGTCCGAACGAACCGACAAGATTGATTTCGCCCTTCACCAGGGCGACCGCGGTCACCTCGGTGTCGAACTCGCTTGCCAGCCCCTCAAGCATGGGCCGAATGCGATCGAGCAGCCTCAGCTTATCGAGGATCTCGGCCTCACCGCTGATCATGGATTGGGCGGTGAATGTACCGTAGCCACCACGGTAGAACAGAAGCGGCGTACCTGCCGCACCGAGAGCGAGATCCAGGACCCGGCCCAGCACGATCAGATGGTCGCCTGCCTCGTACTCGGTCTCCTTCACGCACTCGATCTGCGCAATGGAGCCGGCAATCACAGGATTGCCGAGGTCGGAGCGGCTCCAATTGATCTCCGCGAACTTGTCGGGCCGCTTCGATGCGAGGTCGCGACAAACGGCGAGCTGGTGGGCACCCAGGATGTTCACGCAGAATTTGTCGAATTGCTGCAGCTTTAGCCAACTTGACGATTTCTTGTCGGGCATGAAGGAGATCAGCGGTGGATCGAGCGAGGTCGAGCCGAAGCTTCCGACGACCATTCCGACAGGAGTGCCATCCACGCTGCAAGCCGTGATAACAGCGACGCCGGTGGGATACTGTCCGAGGACCTCGCGAAAGCGACTGGCCGAGATGGCCGAGGACGACGATTCCATCTTGATCCCTTTCCAAAGCTTGAGAGCGGTAACGGCTACGGTGATGAGATTGGCGACGGAGAGTTAACCTGACTGGGCTTTTGGATCGGACCCAGTGAGAGGCGACTGCATGGCTGTGGCCAAGGGCAGCCGGAAGGGCAGACCCGGCGAATGAGCTTCGTCAGCCACCGATGCCGGCTTCAACTTTTGCGATTTCCCGCAGCGGCAGCGCGATAGCCAGCGATCCGTCCATGGATTCCCGACCGCGCTGCCGAACGCACGAGGCCCGCCAGATCTCGGTCGCCGGCGGCTTGATCCTGCCGAACGTTGGTGAGGAGATCGCCCATGGCCGAAGCGCTGAGATCCTTGATGCCCGCTTCAACCTCCGCGATGATGCCGTCCCACGCCTCACGTTCCTCGAGGTGGGTCAGCAGACCTGCTTCCCGCGCTTCAACCCCGCTGAGTGTCGCGTTCGCGAGCAGAATCTCTCGCGCCCTCTGTTCTCCGAGAAGGCATCCGAGCCTGCGGGTGCCGAGAGCAATGCCGAAGCGATAGCCGGGAAAGCGGAAACGGCAGCCGGGCGCACCCAGCCGGTAGGTCGACGACGCTACCAAATCCGCACCTGCGCCGAAGACCGCCCCATGAACACAAGCGATCGTCACGAAGGGACCGCGCCAGAGTAGCTGAAGCACCTGCTCGATCCGGACGAAACGCAGGAGCAGGTCTCCCTCCGATAAGCCATCGACGCCGGTGAAGTCAAAGCCGCCGCAGAAGTTTTTCCCATTTGCGTCCAGTACGACGAGACGGATACCAGTTTCCGCTGCCTCTTGGAGGGCCGAGAGCAATGCATTGCAGAGTGCGTCATCGACCGCGTTTGCCTGATCCGATCGATTGAGCGTCAAGCGCAGGCCGTCGGGCCCGAGATTGGCGACGATGACCGGTTCGCTCATCGTCCGCTCTCCTTAGTCCAATCCTGTGCGACCTCCTTCGTGTGCTCACCTAAGCTCGGCGGCGGCCGACCGATCTTGAACTCGAAGTCGCTGATCGCGATGGGAAAGCCTACGGTGGTTGTACGGGCTCCGTTGGGTAGCGTGAGGTCGTGGAGCAAGCCCATCGCACCGACGTGCGGATCGGCCAGGATCGAGTCGAAGCTGTTCACCGGCGCGCAGGGGATACCCTGGGTATCGAGTTCCGTGAGCCATTGAGCACGGGGACGAGTGCTGAAGATCGGCTGGACAATGTCGAACAGCTCGCCTTGATGGCGGGCGCGTAGCTCCTGTGTCTTGAACCGCGGGTCGGCAGTAAGCTCTTCCATTCCTACGACGCTGCAGAACTTCCGCCAAAGTTCCTGGTTTCCAGCTGCGACTACGAAAGGGGCGTCCTCTGCGTCGAAGCCGCGGTAAGGGGCGTTGCGCGGGTGTGCCGAGCCGAGGCGACGCGGCACGGCACCGGTGCCGAAGTACTCGCTCGTCTGGAGTGCGGAGATCCCCAAGAGACTGCCCAGCATCGAGCAGTCGATGAAGGCGCCCTTGCCCGTCTCTGCCACTTGTCGAAGTACCGCCGAGATGCAGTAGGCGGCGTACAGACCGGCGCAGAAATCACCGACGGGAACGCCGCACTTGACGGGCGAGCCATCGGGCTCGCCCGTCACGCTCATCAAGCCGCTGATGGCTTGGACGGTGACGTCGAAGGCACCCTTCTTTGCATAGGGGCCCAACTGACCATAACCCGAGATCGAGCAGTAGACGATGCGGGGGTTCACCTCGGCCACAGCCTCGTAGCCAAGACCCAGACGCTTCAGGACGCCCGGCCGGAAGTTCTCGACAATGACGTCGGCCGCTCGACAGAGATCCCGAAGGCGGGCAATCTCGGCAGGATCCTTGAGATCGACGGCGATGCTGCGCTTGTTCCGATTCAGCGAGGCGAAGTTGCCGCTGAAGCGGGCGGCATCCTCCGCCCCCTCCGCCGCCATTAGCGGTGGCCAGTCGCGCATGCCGTCGCCGCCGTCCGGCCGCTCGACCTTCACCACGTCGGCACCGAGGTCGGCCAGGAGCATGCCGACGTAAGGACCGGCTGCAATCTGGCCGAACTCGAGGACACGGAGTCCAGAAAGGGGTCCGTTACTAATGCTGCTCATGACCGTAAGCCTGCCTGCTTCATCAGAGGAAGAACGTTGTTGCCGAAGTACTCGAGGTCCGGCAGGTAATCGAAGAAGTTCACCTGCACCCCGTCGCAGCCCGCTGCATGCAGCTTCACGAAGCCTTCGACGATCTGCTCAGGGGTGCCGACCAGGTGGACGTTGCCGCCGATGACCCACTGAGCCCGGCTGTGCCCGCGCCAAGACTTCGTGTCGCCGCCCACGAAGGTCTGCACGAAGTTGTCGGCTGCAACCGGATCCTCGTGCTCCAGGATGCGCCGGTAGGCCTCCTGCGCCTCCTTCTCTGTCGGGCGGCAGATGACGTGCGGGTTGATGATTGTCTTGACCTTCCGTCCGTAGGAAGCAGCGAGCTCCTTGATGCGGGCATTGACGGGCGGCAGCGTCTCGTAGGCCTTGGACGGCTCGGCGCCACCCGGGCTCGTGATGAAGATGAAATCCGAGTGCTTGGCCGCGTATTCCAGCCCCGCCCCCGACGAGGCCGCATTGACAAGGAAGGGACGGCGGGCACCCGGCTGCGGCGCAAGGAAGGCCTTCTCGGTTTTCCACCAGCGCCCCTCAAAGGTCAGGTCCTCATCCTCGGCCCAAAGCCGCTCCATGATCGTCGTGAACTCGTCGGCCATGTCGTAGCGCAGATCGTGCTCGATCATGTCGAGGCCGAACATGCGGTACTCGCTCGGCTTGTAGCCTGTGACGACGTTGACGCCCCAACGGCCGCCGCTGATGTGATCGAGCGCCGCGCCGAACTTAGCGAGATGCAGCGGGTGCCAGGCGTAGAGGATGTGGACCGTGTTGATGAGCACGATCTTCTTCGTCTTCGCTGCAAGCGCGGTATTGACAATGATAGGATCGAGCTCGTGCTCCCGGAAGCGCATCTCGCCGCCGTATCCGCCCTTACTCATCCATTGCGCGAGGCCGAAGGCGAGGTCGAACCCGAATTCCTCGGCCTTCACTGCACACTGGGCAAGATAGTCGAAGGTCCAAGAGGTGGTTCTTGGAGCGCGGGAGGGACTCCAAGCCCCCTCCTGCATCGGCAGAAAGAGACCGAGAACTAGCTTATTCTTGGGCAGCCTATCGAGCGGCGAGGGCGCCTCGACGTGAGTGCGGGGTCCCCCGGCTGTGTAGCGCATCAGCGTGGTAGCGTCGTTTGACATGATCTGAACTCCAATCTGCGGAAAGGTTGATTAGGAGGCGACTGAAGGCGAGACGGAGATGCCTGGCTCTGGCCGGTCATCGACGATTGATATGTCGTGCGCCCCGTAGTCCTCATGAGACCGATCGCGGAGGAAGGCAGCGGAAACGAGGCTGATGAAGGCGATCACCGCAAGGTATGAACTGATTGCGGTCGAGGTGCCATATGTATGAAGCAGCCAAGTTGCGATGATTGGTGCAGGGCCGCCCGAAGTGAGGGACGCTAGCTGATAGCCAATGGAACAACCGCTGTAGCGGACGCTTGGCGGAAAGCTCTCGGCGATGAAGGCCGCCTGTGGTCCATACTGCATATCGTGGACGACGAGCGAGAGCATGACTGCGACCACAATCACCGCGGGCACGGCCGTGTTGAGCATCCAGTAGTACGGGAAAGCGAAGAGCAGCATCGTCGCAGCTCCAATCAAGTACATTCGCTTGCGCCCGATCCGATCGGAGATATAGCCGAACAAAGGTGTCGTCACGAGGGACAGACAAGACGCCGCGAGCACCGCGTTGAAGAGGAACGGTCGCTCCAAGTGAAGCGTACCGGTGCCATAGGAGAGTAGGAATGTGGTGAAAATCACGAACGGGGCCTGCTGACCGGTCCGGATCAGGCAGGTCAGAAGGATCTCGCGCCAATGAAATCGGACAGCGTCGAGCACAGGGGCCTTGGCGATCTGCTTCTTTTTCTTCATTTCCTGGAAGACGGGAGTCTCCAGTACACCCAGCCGGATCCAGAGTCCGACGCCAATCAACACCGCGCTGAACAGGAACGGAAGTCGCCAGCCAATTGTCTCGAACCATTCCGCGGATCCGGCATGCGTCACTGCCGTGAGGACGATGACTGCGAGGAGAAGACCGAGCGGTGAGCCGAACTGAGGCCAGCTTCCCGCAAGGCCGCGCTTCTTGTTGAAAGCGGACCATTCGGTTGCGACGGAGATCGCTCCGCCCCACTCACCGCCGACACCCACGCCTTGCAGGACTCGCAAAAAGGTCAAAGCAACCGCACCCCAGATCCCGATCGACTCGTAAGTCGGGATGAGGCCGATCAGGACCGTACTGACACCCATGAGCATCAGTGTGGCCACAAGCGTACCTTTACGACCGATCCGGTCGCCATAGTGTCCGAAGATGAGGGCCCCGAACGGACGGGCAACGAAGCCTAGGAAGAACGTCGAGAAGGAAAGAAGCGTGGCCGCAAATGGCTCGTGAGAGGGAAAGTAAAGCTTTCCAAAAATAAGAGCTGCTACGAGACCGTATAAATAGAAATCATACCATTCGATCATCGTTCCGATCGTTGCGGCGATGACGGCGCGTCGTGCGTGTCTGGCCTGCGCACTATCATGGCCAGGCTTTCCCAGTGCAATGGCTGTCATAGTTTCCACCCGTATAACTGCCGCGGATCATTTATTTTTTATTTTTCATCATTGGCTTTGGCTTCGATTAGGCCTTAGTCGATCGTAGAAAAAGCGGATTTGTCAATCACGCGTACTCAAGTTGGGCTTGTTGAAGGCCGCAGAACCGACCCTCGTGATAGAGAAGCGGTGGTTTGCTGCTTACATCGCATGACACGATTTGCCCGATGAAGATCGTGTGCGTGCCGAAGTCAGTTTCCTTCACAACGGAGCATTCCAAATATGCGTCGGCATCGCAAATGATGGGGCATCCAGTCCGCCCGATCCAGTGATCGATTTCGGCGAAGGGATCAGCGCTCTTCGATGCAAAGTGGCTTGCGATGTCCTCCTGCTCGCTCGAAAGTACATTCACTCCGAATGCTTGCGAGCGGCTGATCAGAGCGTGGGATCGGCTGGACTTGTTTACGATGATGAGAACGCTCGGGGGATCGGCCGACACACTACAAACCGCAGTCGCCGTCATGCCGTTCTTCGTCTCGCCGTCCACGGAGGTGATGACGTTGACGCAGGCGGCGAAGCGCCTCATGACGGGTTTGAACTCTTCGTTTGAAATTCGTGCGGCACTAGGCATGGCCATACTCTTCCTCGGTGCGTGTCTTGATATGAAGTACCTTGATTCAACGAAGTAGTGTTCGCTGAAAACGACGCTTTTATTGTCGTACCGGACGGCGTGCTTGCACCGATTGCGGTATTCTTCGTAACCACCCTAACAGCATCTTAATGCATGAAAAGCGAATTCTTTCGCATATCTGCGTTCGAAAAAAACGAATTGACCATGCGGAGTGCCAAGAACCGGAATTTTGTTGCAGTCTGGGTTCCGGGCCGGTAACCGTGCGTGGGCTAAGATGACCCAGGGGCAGCGAAGTCCATCCTGGCCCGGTGCACACTGGTCCGCATGCATCCGTGGGGCTTATCCGGCTGGCGGTTCCCTGGGTGCCGGAAGGCGAAGAGATTCGTGAACATCAAGCAGCTTGAAACCTTTCTGGAGATTGCCCGATGCGGAAGTTTCACCGGTGCAGCCGAGCGATTGAATGCGACCCCGTCGACCGTCTCAGCTCGGATCCAGGAGCTCGAGCAGGATCTCGGAGTGTCGCTGTTTGATCGTTCGGCGCGAAAGACGCGATTGACGGTGAAAGGCCGTGAACTTCAGATTTACGCGGAGCGTGCTATTGCCGCGTGTTCCGAGATCCGTTTGCGGGTTGGTACTGGGGAGGCTTTGTCAGGCCTCGTTCGTCTCGGCGTGGCAGAATTAGTAGCCGTGACCTGGCTGCCGGATTTCGTCGAATTGATTCACCAGAACTATCCGCGACTGACATTGGAGTTTAATGTCGCTCTTACCCTCGACCTCCAACAATTAATTGCAGACGGTGAGATTGATCTTGCTTTGATGCCAGGCTCGCATTTTGACTCTCATCTCTCTGCCCGATCGCTCGGCTGCGTCCGCTTCGCGTGGATGGCGGGACAGGCGGTTCCGTTGCCGGACCGAGTGGTCGAGCCTTCGGACTTCCGCGACCTTCGTGTCCTTTCTCTGGGAAAGAGCAGCTTCCATCACCGCACCGTCGAGCATTGGCTGAGCGTGCGCGGACACGAAGCAAGGGCGGTCGATCTCTGCAACAGCATGGGAGCAATCGCGTCGCTGACACAGGCCGGTGTCGGGGTCAGTCTCCTTCCGGTTCAGTGCTACCAACGAGAAATCGTTTCGGGTTCTCTCCGGGTAATCGAAACGCAGCCGGAGGGACCCATGGTTGAATTCTTCTCCGTGTACGCCCTGCACTCTTCGACATCGATTCCGCGCCTGATGACCGAAATGGCCGTGCGAGCGAGCACCTTCGAGGTTTCGGCACAAACTCGCGCCGAGACTTAGCAGTGGGCTTCCTGCTGCCTGATCCAGGTTGTCGAACGACGCTCGCTGCAGGGAGCAGCGATACAACGACAACTCCGACCGCGGATCGGCAATGAAACCATCGCGGTTTGGCATCTTGACGTTTGGCAACGTCTTTGCGTCGAGGATCTGATCTTGGCCGATGACTCCTCTAGTCCTGGTTCGGATCCAGGTCCCCCAGCCATCGCTTTAAGCCTGCTAGGTTAATGACTTAGCGGGTTTTTTAGTGTCCTCCCCTGCCCCATTCGGGGACGCTCCAGCGCGTTGGCAGCAGCGAGACCGGCCGGAACCGAGGAGCGATGCGCCAATTGGCTCTTGAGGAGGGGATCGCATGGCCAATCCCGGCTCACCTGATCTGGACCCGACCGAAATCGATCCGATCGGTCCGATTTCTCCGGCGTCGCCTGATGAGGCTCCCGCCGCCTCGCCCGACTTGGCCGAGCCTCCGCTCGATATCAACGCGGGCGTTCCGGAGCCGCTGAAGAGCGACATCATCCCGGGCGAGCGGCCTGCCGACATGCCGTCGCCGGATAAGTGACGCCTCGGCCGCTCAGGTGGCTGGAGTTCGCGTCGCCATGCCTCGTGAGTGGGACATGCGCAGGGCGCATGCGCGTTCCAAAGGGGCCTTAGAGGCCGGACCAGCTCGCGTTCCAAATCGCAGGAGCATCCGTCTGGAACGGGCTCTCGGCGCGTCTGGAACGGTCCACATGGGCAAGCCCTATTGGAACGACACGGTGCTGAGCCCTCGGCTCACTGGCTCCATCCCGCCTTGATGGCCTGAGTAACCTCTTCGACGAAGACGCGCGTCTTCGTCGGCACGAGACGGCCGGGCGGCAGGATCGCATAGACACCGCCTTCCTCTTTCCCACCCCAGCCCGGTAGGACCTCGATGAGCTGGCCCGCGCGGATCGCGGGTCCGGCCAGCCAGTGGGCCGTGAGGGTGATGCCGGCGCCGTCGATTGCCGCCATGAGCGGCACCTCGGAATGGTCGGCGATGAGGGAGCAGGCGGGTCGCACCGTCCGGCGCGTGCCGTCCTTCATCAGCGGCCAGTCGGGCCATGCGGCGTGGCCCGTGAACCCCAGGCAGGCATGGTCCACGAGGTCGGTGGGCGCCTGCGGCGTGCCGTGTGCTGCGAGGTAGCTCGGAGCGGCGACGAGCAGGTTCCGGTAGGAGGCCAGCCTGCGCGCGGTGAGCGAGCTGTCGCGCAGCCCCCGGGCACCGACCCGGATCGCAACGTCGAACCCTTCCGCAACGACATCGACGAAGCGGTCGGTGAAGCGCGCGTCGATGCGGATCTGCGGGTGGCGGGCGAGGAAGGACGGCAGCAGCGGGGCGATCCATTGCCGCCCGAAGGTCACGGGCACCGACACCCTCACGAGACCCTGCGGGCTCGCCGCGAAGTCGCTGGCTTCCTGGCTGGCGCTCGCCAGTTCATCGAGGAGCGCCTGAACCCGACGGCAGTAGATCGCGCCGACCTCCGTCAGGGCAACGCGCCGCGTGGTGCGCGAAAGCAGCCGCACGCCGAGGCGCTGCTCAAGCTGGCTCACCCGTCGCGAAACGACCGAGGCATCGCGCCCGAGTTTCTTCGAAGCCTCGGCGAAGCTCCCGGCTTCGGCCACGGCGACGAAGGCGGCCAGTTCCTCCAGCCCGCCCGGCTCCAGCAATTCCTGCATCGCTCACACGAGTGAAATGCGGCCAGACTGGATTAATCCGGCCTCGCGCAGGGTTTATTTGAGCGCCATCGAAACGTCGAGGAGATGATGTGAGCGGCGTTGTTAATCCGGCTCGGAAAGGCAAAGTCGTCGAGCGTGCCACCTCGACACTCCAGCCAAGCCAGGATGCTGGTGCGAGCGGGTGCGAGAAGCTCGAATTGCACGGGTCGGCCGGTCTTGTGCTGCACGATCGTGGCCCGGGAGCGAGCCCGACCGCCGCTGATCAGATCGCAGACCTTGAGCCTGACGAGGTCGCAGCCGCGCAGCTTGCTGTCGATCGCGAGTTAGGCGCCGGACTCACAACCAGTAGCTGACGGTCGCAGCAAGGCAGACGGCAGCGAGGTAGTTCGTGGCCAAGCGGTCGTAACGGGTGGCGATACGGCGGAAGTCCTTGAGGCGACCGAACATCCGCTCGATGGCGTTGCGGCCGCGATAGAGCACGGGCGAGAAGCACGGCTTCCAACACCGGTTGACCTTGGGCGGGATGTTGGGGGCTGCCCCTGTCGCTTCGATCTGCCGGCGGATGGCGTCGCTGTCGTAACCTTTGTCGGCCAGTAGGAGTCGGCAGGTAGGCAGGCGCTCCAAGAGGATTGCCCCGGCCTTGCAGTCGGCCACCTGTCCGCCGGTCAGCAGGAAAGCGAGCGGCCGGCAGAAGCGGTCGGTGAGCGC
>NZ_JBAWTG010000101.1:0-16628 GCF_037106235.1 Methylobacterium nigriterrae
ATGCAGACCAGCACGAGCGGTCTGTCACGCTTCTTCCAGCGGCACGGGATCAGCTGGAAAAAGGGGCGACGCACGCATCGGAGCAGGAGCGTGCGGACGTAAGAGCGGCCCGCGAGGCTTGGTTCGAGGCGCAGCCCGATCTCGACCCGGACCGGCTGGTGTTCCTGGACGAGACGGCCGCTGCCACCAACATGGCGCGCCGCTCCGGCTGGGCGCCACGCGGCGAGCGCTGCCGGCTCGCAGCCCCGCAGGGACATTACAAAACCACGACCGTCACCGCCGCACTGCGCACGAGCGGGCTGTGTGCCACCGCGCTGTTGGATGGCCCCACGAACGGCACGCGCTTCCGCAGCTATGTCACCGAGACCCTGATCCCAGTGCTGCAGCCTGGCGACATCGTCGTCATGGACAACCTGCCCGCCCACAAGGTCGCGGGCGTGCAGGAAGCGATCGAGGCTGCGGGAGCGCGGCTCATGTCCCTTCCGTCCTACAGTCCCGATCTCAACCCGATCGAGCAGGTTTTCGCAAAGCTCAGGGCGCTGTTGCGCAGCGCGGCAGCCCGCACGATCCCCGATCTCTGGGCGGCGATCCGGCAGGCTTTCACCCGCTTCACCTCGCAGGAGTGCCGCAACTACCTCGCCGCAGCTGGGTACGAGGACGACTTGGCCGTCGCTACCTAACCGGGAACAGCTCTAGTCCGGTCCAGAATACCGGTCAGGTCAAGGCCACTGCGGGCTGCGGTTCCTGTTTGCAGAGCAGGCTCAGGCCCCCGGGCTGTTCCTGCTACCAAATAGTTAGGTTCGAAGCCCGCCCACGCGCAGCACCGAGGAATTGATATCTGGTGAAGTGTTCAAACGAATCTCTTTCGGCCGCTACACATGCCTGCTGACAGATGGTTATAGTGGCCGTCAGGCTAACCGCCTCGAGAGCGGACAGGCTCCGGAGGGAACATGGCGTCGGTAGGAGTCCGCGACGTACGCAAGGCGTTCGGCTCGACGAACGTGCTGCACGGCGTCTCGGTGGAAATCCAGGACGGTGAATTCGTAGTTCTGGTCGGACCATCCGGCTGTGGGAAATCGACCCTTTTGCGCATGATCGCGGGGCTGGAAAACATTTCCGGCGGCGAGATCCGCATCGGCGAGCGCGTGGTGAACAACGTGCCGCCTAAGGAGCGGGACATCGCCATGGTGTTCCAGAACTATGCCCTTTATCCGCACCTAACTGTTCGCGACAACATGGCCTTCTCGATGAGCCTGAGAAAGGCTCCGAAGGCTGAGATCGCCGAGCGCGTCGCGCGCGCCGCGCGGATCCTTGGCCTCAGCCAATTGCTCGACCGTTACCCACGACAGCTCTCCGGCGGCCAGCGCCAGCGTGTCGCCATGGGTCGGGCAATCGTACGCGACCCGCAAGTGTTCTTGTTCGACGAGCCATTGTCGAACCTCGACGCGAAGCTACGCGTGGCGATGCGCACCGAGATCAAGGAACTGCATCAGCGGCTTAAGACCACCACAATTTACGTGACGCACGACCAAATCGAAGCCATGACCATGGCCGACCGGATCGTCGTGATGCATAACGGTCTGGTCGAGCAGATCGGCCCCCCGCTGCAACTCTACGATCGGCCAGACAATATATTCGTCGCAGGCTTTATCGGCTCCCCGGCTATGAATTTCATTCCCGGCCAGGTGCGAGCGAATGGTTCCCTCGTATTTGCGACAAGTTCGGGTCTGTCGCTTCCCCTAAATTCCGCCCCCTCGCTGGCGGAGGGGCGCCCCTTGATCCTTGGTGTGCGCCCGGAGGATTTTGAGATCGCACCCGATGGTGCTCCCACCGAGGTGGCCGTCGTCGAGCCGACAGGGCCCGAAACCCTGCTGTCCGTGCGGGCCGGCGGCCAGGAACTCACTACCGTATTTCGCGAGCGCGTCCTGCCCCAACCCAAGGAGGTGCTTAAGCTGCGTCCGCGCCTCGTACATTTCTTCGACGCCGAGAGCGGCCGGCGCGTGGCCGCCTGAGCGAGTTCCGGGCCGCCGGCCCCTTCCACAAAGGGGTTCCAGTCCCCGCCATCTGAGACGATCTAGGGAGTATCCACACGATGCCTATTCTTGATCGCCGTTCGCTTCTCGGAGGCGTGGCCGCTGCAGGCCTTGCCGGCTCGGGCGACTTCCTCGGCTTTGCCAGAGCCTGGGCGCAGAGTTCCGAGTGGAAACCGGAGCCCAATGCCAGCATCGCACTTCTGCGTTGGAAGCGCTTCGTGCCGTCCGAAGACGAAGCCTTCATGAAGCTTACCGACGCCTTCACGAATGCGACTGGCGTCAAAGTGACGGTTACAAATGAGTCCTACGACGATATCCAGCCCAAGGCATCGGTGGCAGCAAACACCGGCCAAGGCCCCGACATGATCTGGGGACTCTACTCATTCCCGGCCCTGTTTCCCGATAAATGCCTACCGGTCGACGACGTCGCCGAGTCGCTCGCGAAAAGATACGGCCCTTGGTACCCGTCTGCGGAAGCCTACGGCAAAGTGAAGGGTCGATGGATCGCGATACCGGTCGCCTTCAACGGCGGATACATCAACTATCGAATCTCGGCAGTGAAAAAGGCCGGCTTCGACAAGTTTCCCGAAGACACGGGCGGCTTTCTTGAGCTTTGCCGCGCGATGAAGAAATACAACACGCCGGCCGGTTTCGCTCTCGGTCATGCAACGGGCGACGGCAACGCATGGTGCCATTGGGCTCTTTGGTCCCACGGTGGCAACCTCGTCGACGCCAATGAGAAAATCGTGATCAACTCGCCCGAGACGGCCAAGGCGCTGACTTACGTTAAATCGCTTTATGAAACCTTCGTACCAGGCACTGTGTCCTGGAACGATTCGTCTAATAATAAGGCCTTCTTGTCCGGAGACATTTATTTGACCAATAACGGTATCTCGATCTATGCCGCCGCCAAGAACGAGAATCCGAAAATCGCTGAGGACATGGACCATGCTGTGTTCCCGGTTGGTCCGGTGGGTAAGCCGACTGAGTTCCAGATCTCCTATCCGATGCTTATATTCAGGTATTCGAAGGCGCCGAATGCGTGCAAAGCGTTTATCGCTTACATGATGGATGCGACCAATTATGGGCCCTGGCTCGAGGCTGCACAAGGTTACCTTGCCGAGCCTTTGGCGAAGTACCCGCCAAACCCGATCTGGACGAAAGATCCTAAGAACGCCGTCTTTGCGCAAGCAGCGAAACGTTCACTTGCTGCGGGCGGCCTTGCCCCGGTGAGCGAACGCATCGCGGCCGTACTTGCCGATTTCGTCATTGTCGACATGTTCGCGAGCCACTGCACGGGCCGCGAGGACGTGAAGGGGGCGATCCGCAACGCGGAGCGGGCCGCTCAGCGTATCTTCCGGAATACCTGATCCTGCGAGAGCGGGCCACGGAGACGTTCCGAACCCCCGCGGCCCGCACCTTTCGCTGGAGTTCCGAAGCACACGGTGAACTCAGTGCTCACGCAGATCACCCCTGCCTCTCTAGCCAGCCGTTCCGTAAGGGACAGACTTATCGCAAGCCGCGGCTGGGTCGGCTTCTGGTTTATGCTGCCGACGGCTTTGATCCTCGGACTGTTCCTTGCATTCCCTCTCTTGAAGGGGATTTGGCTGTCCTTCACCAATGCCCGAATCGGGCGTTCGGGTGCCTTCATCGGCCTGGAAAACTATGCTTGGCTCTGGGATGATGACGTTTTTTGGCTTTCGGTCTTCAACACATGTCTCTACACGGCTGTGGCCTCGCTTTTGAAGTTCGCCGCTGGCCTATACCTGGCATTGCTCCTTAACAAGAGGATCCCGTTTAAGTCGCTTGTCCGGTCAATAGTCTTGATACCCTTCGTGGTGCCGACCGTCCTCTCAGCGATCGCGTTTTGGTGGATCTTTGACAGTCAGTTCTCGATCGTGTCGTGGTCTCTGCGCCGGCTCGGCCTCATCGACGGCAACATAGACTTTTTAGGAGACCCGAACGTTGCCCGTGCCTGCGTGATCTTCGCCAACATCTGGCGCGGCATTCCCTTCATCGCCATCACGTTACTCGCAGGCCTTCAGACTGTCTCGCCGTCCCTATACGAGGCTGCGATCATAGATGGCGCCTCACCCTGGCAGATCTTTCGCCGGATCACCTTGCCACTGCTTACGCCGATCATCGCGGTTGTGATGACGTTCTCAGTACTGTTCACTTTCACAGACTTCCAGCTTATCTGGGCCATGACGCGTGGCGGCCCCGTCAACGCGACTCATTTGATGGCCACGCTCTCTTACCAACGGGGCATTCTGTCGGGCACGCTCGGTGAGGGGGCGGCAATCGCAACGGCCATGGTACCGTTTCTGCTCTTGGCAATTGGGATCTCGTGGTTTGGCTTGCAGCGCCGGGCTTGGCAGGCTGGGGAGCCAGATCGATGAAGGCCATCGTCTCACGCGCATACCGGGCCGCCCTTCCTGAAGCATCGGCGAAACTCGACGACTACTCGGAGGGGATGTCCTATCTCGAACGGCTGCCGCGCCGGGTTGTCATGATCTACCTGCCGCTGGTGCTAATCCTCATCGTGCTGCTCTTCCCATTCTATTGGATGATTTTGACCGCCATCAAGCCGGACGAGCAGCTCATCGACATGGAACGCTACAATCCGTTCTTCGTCGTCTCTCCGACTCTCAAGCACATTCAAAAGCTTATCTTCGAAACGCAATATCCACGTTGGCTTTGGAATACGATGTACGTGTCGGTGGCGGCGACGTTGCTTTCACTCTTTGCTAGTGTACTCGCCGCCTACGCTTGCGTGCGGATCCGATATCGCGGTGCGAATTGGGTTGGTGCAGCGATCTTCCTTGCCTATCTCGTACCACCCTCTATTCTCTTCATCCCTCTCGCCACCATCATCCAAGCCTACGGCCTGTTCGATTCGCCTATCGCACTAATTCTAGCCTATCCGACTATCTTGATCCCATTTTCAACTTGGCTCTTGATGGGCTATTTTAAGACTATTCCCTACGAGCTTGAGGAATGCGCGCTGGTTGATGGTGCGAGCCGGTGGCAGATCCTCCTCAAGATCATTCTGCCGCTGGCTTTTCCAGGCTTGATATCGGCCGGGATATTTTCCCTGACGTTATGCTGGAATGAGTTTATTTACGCCCTTACGTTCTTATCCTCCACCCAGAATAAGACTGTGCCCGTGGCGATCGTCAGCGAGTTTGTGGATGGCGATATATATCGGTGGGGTTCGCTTATGGCCGGAGCGCTTCTTGGATCGCTGCCGCTTGTTGTCTTATACTCCTTCTTCGTCGAATATTACGTCTCGGCGCTCACTGGCGCCGTGAAGGAGTAGAAGTCGCGCGGTTCACATCTGCTCCGGATCCCACCGGCTTTGGCGATCCTGAGTTCGCCGGCGCGCATCGATCTCATCTTCAGCGACATCGTCATGCTCGGCCAAAAGTGTCCAGGTCGCAAACCCATAAAGTCGGGCACGGGTGAGCCGCGGCATTGTTAGCCCTCTGGACACGGAGGGTTCTGGATGGCGCGGTTTGACCTGATGGATGCGGAATGGGCGGTGATCGAGCCGATCCTGCCAACGGACGTGCGCGGCAAGGAGCGGGTGAACGATCGGCGGGTGCTCAACGGGATCTTCTGGCGGCTGGGCACGGGCGCACCGTGGGCCCAACGGCATCGTGTCGAACTGGCTGCACGACCACGTGCAGGAGGGACAGATCCTGAGGGTGGCTCCGCCGGCGGGCGAGTTCATCCTGAACAAGGAATCGCCGCGGCCAGTCGTCCTCCTGAGTGGCGGTGTCGGCCTGACGCCCATGATGAGCATACTGGAGGCAATCGCGAGCCAGCACCCGAACGTTCAGGTCCAGTACGTGCACGGCACGTTGAACGGCGCGACGCACGCCATGAAAGAGCAGGTCAGATCGCTGGCACAAGCTCACCGGAACATGACCGCCACAACCTTCTACGTCGAACCACGGGCGGAAGACCGCCAGGGTAAGGATTACGACCATGCTGGGCTGATCAGCGTGGAATGGCTTCAGGCGAACACACCTCTTGGCGAGGCGGACTTTTACCTGTGCGGTCCGCGCCCCTTCCTGAGAGCATTCGTGAGCGGTCTTGCTCTGGCTGGCGTTCGCTCGGACCGCATTCATTACGAGTTCTTCGGACCAGCCGACGAGTTGCTGGCCGCGTGAGGACGGCTCGCAGCTGGGGTTTCCTTGCATGCGCAGAGCTCGGCCGCTTCAGCTCACCTTGAGATGGCAGCTCGGGCCGTAACGATTGTCCGCTTCTGCCGTTCTGATGCGGAAAGCGGACCGGCCGCTCTCGGCCAGGATCGGCCATTCCGCTTCGGGCCCTGTTTGGTCCTTCGGCGGATCCAGCGGTGTGCTTCCTGAGAAGGCCTGTCCCGGCGGCCTTCGACGGGACCGGGCATCGCTTCATCGACCTCGACTTGGACGCTCTCGACCACGCCTACGCGATTACAGTCCCCAGGGGCCGGTCTGGCGCACACTGACTCCGAGTTCGATGGGATCATCGGTCGTCGGCGAGGGACAACCCGGGGATAACAGGGACAGAGAAGAAGATGATCTCTATAAGAATGCCCCTGTTGTCCCCGAGCAAAGAGGGACGCAACTTGCCCGGAGTCCAGTCACGTTCGCGTCCGGCCCTAACTGAAGGCCGGTCCACTTCGGCCTGGGATGGACCCCTTCGCCGATGATGCCGAGGAGGTCGATGCGTGAAACCGCTCCGAGGCGGGACAGGCCGCCCCGGGGCCAGTCACGACCAGAGAAAACGGGACAGACAACTTTGTTATTTTCCTATCATAACCGGCCCGTTGTCCCCGCGGCCCCACCAGGACGGTGCCGCTAGCCCGACTGCCGTTTCGAGGGGGTTGGACCCATGGGGCTCACCCGGGCTGCGGCAGGGCCTTGATCCGGACCGGCACGCCCTGCAGCCTGATGCTCTCCTCGAAGGCCTCGTCGCCGACGGGGCCCTGCAAGATCGAGGGGCTCGCTACCTCACCACCCGATCCCGATCGTTGAGGCAGACGAAAGAGATCCGGACGTCCACTGCCAACCGATCGCCCCGGCAGGCCACGATCTCGCCCGAACACCCGGTCTCGTCGAAAACCACGAGCAGGCTCTCAAGCCGGATGCTGCCTGCTCCGCCGGTGCCCGGTCACGCTCGACCGGGCCTGTCACCGCAAGCCTGGCCGGCCTCTCCTGAGGGCACAGAGTGATAGGATCAGTCGCAGCCCGCATCTGCTGCCGAGCAGATGGAGGGCAGGCCCATGCGCTTCGATCGCGATACCCGGGGTGAGTGGATCGTCGACCCGGATGACTTCGCGCGCAAGCTCGGTGTCACAACCCAGCAACTGAAGGGCGCGATGATGCTGGGCCTTGTCCAGACGCGGATCGAGATGCGGCGTGGGGCCGACAGGGGCCGGTCCCGGGTCATGGTCCAATGTCGGGAAGCGGCTTGGCAGGGTCTGTTCGACCGTGCCGGATGCCTGATCCACGAATGCCGCCTGTCACCGGACAGACTGCCAGGGAACACGGTTCACTAGGACGTGCTGCCAAGGAGGCGCCTCATGCTTGCGGAAGCCAGCCGCACCAGCCTCGCTCAGACTGCGCTCGACGGCTACCTTCGGGCCGAAGGCGCTGACCGACGTGGAGAGAGCGGTGTGCCCACCTGTCAGATCGTCGGCCTGATCACCGATCTGCTCCTGCTGGCCCAGCAGCGGGGCAGCGATCCGATCTCGGTCATCCGCAAGGCCGAGAAGCACGTGCTCGCCGAGACCGGGTAGCGATACTGAGCGGCAGACAAGCCCACGGCTGCGCATAGCTGGCCAGTGGCGGACTTCGCGGTTGCCTTGGCTGCTGTGCTGGCCTGAGGCCGACGGCCGCTCACGGTCACGCTGGCTGTCTGGTGCGCGTGATCGCCATCATGGTCGCCCACCGAGCTGACAGGCATGCTCCCTAAATTCGGAGGCTTCCATGCAGGACGTTCACCCACACACGAACAGGAGGATCGCAGCGCTGCTGGCGATGGCGCTTTGCCTGACCATAACCCTGGTCGCTGTCTCAGCAGCCAAATCCATCGCGCACGTCGAAAGCCGCGCCTCAGCAAGCAGGCTCGCGATATTATGACTCTGATGGCGGGGCTCAGCTGGACGGTTAGGTGCGCCTGAGCACGGCGCAACCGTTCGGAAAGCGTGACGACACACAGGGGCAATGCCCTGCTTATAGTGAGGCTGACGACCCGGTCCGGACCACGCCAGGAGGCTCACATGACCGTCACCCCGTTCCGCTGGTTGCTGTCCCTTGTCGCCCTTCTGATGCCGGCTGCTGTGGCGTGCCGCGATGTCAGCACAAGCAACGAAGACAATGCGAAGCCCGCGGCGGCCGAAGTGGTGTTCCGCCACTACGTCTGATCGGACCCGCGCCAAGTTGCGCCTCGCTCAGTGGCTCGGCGAGCGTGATCCGGATCACGGAAGCGGAATGAGACGCGGCGCATGAGGCTCCCGTTCTGGGAGGAGCGCCTCATGCGCACGATCAAGATCATCGGATTGATTGCCCTGGCGATACCAGTCTTGGCCACTGCCTCTGCCCTTATCGAACTCTGGGCCGGGGTGTGAAACGGCCAAGCTTTCGCCGCACGCGCTGGCCACTCGTGGGGGCCATGATTCGATCGAAGATCTGGGACCGGCGCCATCGGGCTATCAGCTGGAGCGGGCGAAGGGATTCGAACCCTCGACCCCAACCTTGGCAAGGTTCTCCCTGACCGCCCTTCCTTAGGGACCCGGGCCACCCCGTGCATTCCCGTTCAAACCCGTTCAGTCCGGTGCATCGTCGTGCACTGCCGAACGAGCCCATTCGCCGTGTTTCGGGGTCTTTCCGGAACCAGGCTTCGGCCATAGCTTGGCCGTTAAGGCGTTGCGTGGGATGGGCTGTCGGGCGATGCGGTTCAGGTTGGTCGGGTATGGGACGGGGTCCAACAACGGGAGCGGTGTCGCCAAGCAGTACCGGACCTTGCGCGGCGAACTCGACCTCTCGAAGACGAAATATGCGGCCGGGGACGCAGGGGATCAGGGGCTCGGCTTGGCGCTGCGCGGAACGACTTCCAAGTCGTCGGAAGCCTCGGCCGACAATGAGGTCGCGGTCGAACTCACGAACATGACGCTGACCGAGATTGTCACTCTCTCCAACCTGCTCTGCGTCCTCGCAGCCACGCGGCGGAAAATGTCAAAGGAACTCGTGGACGGACAAGATGGCAAGGAGTTTCCGCTTTCCTTCGTTGACGAGATCACGGGCCAGCGCGAGGAGGTCATCAAGGCACTGGACCTCCTAGCCCGGAACGTCGAGCACACTAGGAAGCTTTGCGAAGCGGACTATACGATCCGCGTCGACGAGCGGTACCGACGCATCCCGTGACATGGAGCGGAATCAAGCCGCCGCGGCCGCCTTCTGATACTCGCTGCTGGTGTGCCGGTACCGTTCCAAGACCATGTCGAGGCACATGCTGCTCTACAGGCGCATCGTCGGGCGTCACGCGGCCGGACGGGTGCGGTACTAGGAGAACTACAGTCGGTACAATGCGGTGCTTGAGGAGTATCGGACGTGTTCCGGCTAGCGAACGGTCCACCCAATCAGGCGCCGTGACCTTCACAACGGTGAAGTGCGCGGCGCACGGGTAAGCCGCACGGGTGCTCAGGCCGCGGGGCATCCCCTGGCGGTGAGGTCTGGGCGGCTATTGCTCGGCCCCACACCAGTAGCCTGCGAGCGCTTCGCGTATCCTGCAATACGCCCAGCCTGTCATTCGGGAGGAGGCGGCAACACCGAATGTATGAGCGAGCTCGGAAATGCCCGCCGCGGCGAGCCGGGCAGGCTGAGGTGACGTAATTGGGGAAGCGGCAGGGATGCCGCCAATCCGATCTGGGCTGGCGGTCAACGGCGCGTGGTTCCTGGTACCGGTGCGTCAGTGCCAAGGATCGTCGCCGCCTTCAGCCCAGACGACTGCCGACGTGCCGTCACCGAATCCGCATCCGCCGGCCTGATTGCAAGGGCCAGAGCCGTGAGCAAGGCTGCGCAGACGGCCGTGCCGCCGAGGAAGGTCGAGAGGAATCGCATCGCGGTTCAACCCACCGCCAAGCATGCTGTTCCAGCGAAGCCGAGGGGGCAAGTCGGCGATGCTTGTCAGGCCCAGACGGCGTCCGCTTCGTCGGTTCGCTCACGGCTCGTTCTGCGTCTGCCGGTACGCGCGCCGCATCCCCGCCACCCGGCGCGACTTGCCGACCGCGCCCCGCGAATCGCGCGACGTAGTCGCGGCTTGGGCGTGCGCTGCAGCCGAGCGGATGTGGCCGAGGTCGGTGTCCACGTCCTCGGCCTCCGTGATGGTACGCGCTTCCGTATGCTCTCGAGGCGCAGGAGGATTCGGAACCAGCTGTGGGTAAAAATGTGGGTGCTTGGGTGCCGCTCTGTGCCGATTCCGGCCCGTCGGCGCCGTTAGAAACGGCGCCGCCAAAGACAGGGCCGACCGGGATTGCCCTTTGAGTTTAAAGGGTTTGATGGTCGGAGCGAGAGGATTCGAACCTCCGACCCCTAGTCCCCCAGAACAGCAGTTTATGCGGCTAAGCATCTGTTGAGGCTGATGTTTTTCCGCTCCGAGACGCTGGTGTGGGTAGTAGTGTGGGGAGTGGCTGCAACGCTAGTGCGGACCAGTTGCCGCGTGGGGTGATCGCTGTGTCCTCCACCGCAAGCGGTTGTCTGGACAGGAGCCTCGGCATGGAGCCTGTCGCCGATCGATCCGACAGATACCCCAAACCATGGAGCTCGAGGCGCCGGACACGCCCGCGCCGCGGCACGCTCAAGCTGAGCTACGAGGCAAGCAGGAGATCGAGGTCGGCCTGGGTCATCGCGAGCGTCGGCGCTCCCTCATGGTCGAACAGGGAGTGGGCCAGCGCGCTCTTGCGTTCCTTCAGGACCTCCATCTTCTCCTCGATCGTGCCGCTCGCCACGAGCTTGTGCACGAAGACCGGCTTGGTCTGGCCGATCCGGTGCGCACGGTCGACGGCCTGATCCTCCACGGCAGGGTTCCACCAGGGATCGTAGAGGATCACGGTGTCGGCCGCGGTCAGGTTGAGCCCGGTTCCACCTGCCTTCAGGCTGACGAGGAAGACGTCGACGGAGCCGTCCTCGAACCGCCGAATCGCGGCCTCTCGGTCACGGGTGAGGCCGGTGAGGAGCGCGTAGGAGATCGCCCGAGCGGCCAGTCGTGCCTGGATCAGGCTCAGCATCGAGGTGAACTGCGAGAAGACCAGGACGCGCCGGCCCTCCGCGAGCAGCTCGAGCAGCATCTCCTCCAGCCGGTCGAGCTTGGCCGAGCCTGCGTCGGTATGACGCTTGGCCCTTTGCTTGAGCGCCTCTTTGTTCGCCATTGTCTCGGTCCTGCCGCCGGTGCTTCGGCCGACCTGCTTCAGCAGGCGCGGGTCGCAGCAGGCCTGCCGCAGCTTCAGTAGGGCATCGAGAATGATGATCCGACTGCGGGCCCACCCGCGCTCGGCGATGGCCGCGCTGACCCGCGCGTGCATCGAGATGCGGATTGCCTCGTAGATGTCGCGCTGGGACGGGGCTAGGTCGATGCGCTCGACGATCTCGGTTTTGGGCGGAAGGTCGCGAGCAACCTCCTCCTTGGTTCGCCGCAGCAGGAAGGGCTTCACCCGACGAGCCAGGAGGCGGCTGCGCTCGCGGTCGCCCTGCTTCTCGATCGGTCCACGCCAGATCCGCCCGAAGCCCTTCCGATCGCCGAGCAGGCCGGGACAGGCGAAGGCGAACAGCGACCAGAGCTCGTCGAGGTTGTTCTCGAGCGGGGTGCCGGTCAGACAGAATCGATGGCGCGCCTCGATCTCGAGCAGCAGCCTCGTGGTTGCAGCCTGCGGGTTCTTGATGCTCTGCGCCTCGTCGAGGAGCAGCAGGTGCCAGGTCCGGGCCGCTAGGATGGCGTGATCGCGTGCGACCAGCGGGTAGGTGGTCAGCGCGAGGTCGCAGCCGGCAATCGCCTCGAAACGTTCCGCCCGGTCCGGGCCGTGCAGCGTGAGCACGCGCAAGTCCGGCGCGAACCGCTCCGCCTCCCGGCGCCAGTTCGCCATCAGGCTGGTGGGCGCGACAACGAGCGCGGGGCCGTCCAGCCGGCCCTGCGCCTTCTCGATCGCTACGAGCGCGAGCGCCTGCACGGTCTTGCCGAGCCCCATGTCGTCGGCGAGCACGCCTCCGAAGCCGACCTCCCGCAGGAAACTGAGCCAGGACACGCCCTCATGCTGGTAGGGCCGCAGCGTCGCACGGAAGCTCGACGGCAGGATCGCTGGCGGGATGCCGCCGCTCTCGTTGAGCTTGCGGCCCATCTCGCGAATGCGCTCGCCTCCACGCCAGACCACCTCGGGGACGGCTGCCTCGAAGGCCGCGAGGGCGGCAGCATCGGCTCGACTGAGGCGCAGACCGTCTTCCCCGATCGCGCCACCCAGGGCGAGTTCCCGGATCGCGGCCACGATCGCTTCCAGCCGCGCCGCCGGGAATGCGAGGACGCGTCCGTCGCCCAGAGGGATGTAGGCGGCCTCGTCCTCGTCCGCAGAGGCCTCGACAAGCGCTGCGTCGAAGCCCGGAGACGCAATCATCGCCACGATCGGGCCGACCAGATCGATCCGCTCGCCGTCGACCATGGCGCCGAGGTGCAGTTCGAGCCAGTCGATGCCCGAGCTCTCGCGGATGTCGGCCTCGATGGAGGCGTCCGCCCGCAGAAGCCGGGCGGGGAAGTCGCTGGCGACCGCGATCTCCCAGCCCTCTGCCCGGAGATGAGGCAGGACATGGTACTGCGTATCGAGCCAGACGAGGTCGTCGCCTTCCGGAACGAAGTCGTGCACGTGCTCCGCAGGCACCCGCGCGCGGCGCTCCGGCACCGGGGCGAAGCCGTTCGCCAGGAGCGTGGCGAGGGCGCGGCGCTCTGCGCCGGAGTCGCGATGGAGCTCGACGAGCCGCCCTCCGTTCAGGCGCGTCACCACGGGCCTGCTCTCGCCGAGAGTCGTGCTGACCGGGCCGTAGCGGAACGAAAGTCGAGCCAACCCGATTCGCTCCAGCTGCGGAACGGGATTGTAGGCGTAGCCGTAGTAGCCGGTCGGTCGCGGCAGCTCTGCCGGCAGATCGGCGGCAAACAGGTGCAGGACCGGGATCGGCACGACGCCCGCGATCCGTTCCCGGCGCGGCTCCGGCACTGCCGCGGCTGCGAGTTCGGGCACGCGTCGCGCCAGAGTGGCGTTGAAGGCCGCGACCGTCTCGGCGGGCACCTCGGGGGCGGCGAGCAGGACTGCGGCGACCCGCGGCGCGTAGGTTGTCTCGGCAGTCCCGACGTGACCCTGCGCCGGATCGACGTAGACAGGCGGCGTAGCATTGAGCGCGATGCCACCACCGTCGAGTTCGAGCTGCGGCACCAGCGCGGCCTCACCCGTCGGCTGCCAGACAATCCGGCCGCAGCGCGCCGGCCCCGACGTCAGCGCCGGGCCATTGACGTCGAGCCAACGTGCGCGGCCAGTCGCGAGGATCTCGGCGAGTATCTCGGCCCCGCGGTCGCATGCGAGGCTGATCGTGGCTCCGGTGCCGTACGCGCGTTGGAGCAGCGTGGCCGTGCGCAGGATCCGCAGGTCCGAGGGCCGCAGGAACTTGGCCGGCTGCCCGGACAACACCGCGCCGGCGTCATAGGGACGGCAGCTTTCCGAGAAGCGCCCGTCCTTGAGCAGGCGTGCGGAGATGGGCTGGAAGCCGAGCCGGGGTAGGCCGGCACCTGCGGGCACGGGGCGGAGAACGAAGACGAGGCGCTGGGCAATGCTCGTTGGATACGTCTCCTCGGCCGTGGCGCAGGCCCGGTCGAGGTCATCGAGCCACGACGATAGTCCCAGAGGGAGCGCGCCGCGGACGGGCGCGGGTGTGTAGCGCGATGGCGTCGCGGCAAGGAGGCGCGTGAGCCGCTCCTCCGGTGACGGAGGCCTGTCCAACCAGCCGCCCCGGAGACCGAAGAGGAGGGCCGTCGCGACATGCTTGCAGTTGAAGCCGACAGGACAGGTACATTCGCCGGAGATGCTCACTCCGCCGCGCGCTGCCTCGAGATCTATCGTCTGCTCGTAGGGGTGGCGCGCGGTTCCCTGAACCTTGGCGGATATCAACTCACCGTCCGATTCGAAAGCGAGGACCCGGCCCTGGCTCAGGTAGCTGCGGGCAGCGTCGAGGGCTCTGGGACCGACCTCACGGAGGATGTCCTTCTCGCTGTAACGCACCGCCGAATCGAGCCCTGCATTTGCTTGCTGCCATCACGCATGGATTGGGCCGGGCAGGCCATCCTTCAAGTAGGCGACGCCTGCCGATCGTCGTCGAAGAAGGGCGTGTTGAGGGTCCCGGGGCTTCACGTTCGTGACCGAGCTCGGCACTCCCTCTGGAGCTGCGGCTGCCCCGCAGCTGTTCGGTCAAGCGTGGCTTGCGCGGCTTTGGGCTCAAGGTCGGCGAGATCAGCAAAGGCCAGTTTGCCACTCGTGTCCGCACACTGGTTGCGGGCCACACGATGCTGGAGCGGGTGGCTGAGGCGATGCTGCAGGCGCGCGAGGCTCTCCGGGCCGAGTTTTCCAAGCTGCATCGGGCCATGCTGGCGATCGTGCGTACAGATGAGGTCTGCCGGCGTCTGATGACGGTGCCGGGTGTGGGGGCGCTGATCGCCATCACCTTCACCTCGGGCGTGGATGATCCGGCCCGCTTCCGGCACTCCAAGGATGTCGGCGCGCATTTCGGCCTGACCCCGCGCAAGTATCAGTCGGGCGAGACCGACATCACCGGTGCGGTCAGCCGCGTGGGTGACGTGATGGTACGAACCGCCCTTTATGAGGGTGCCCACATCCTGCTGACGCGCGCCGTGCGCTTCTCAGCCCTGAAGCGTTGGGCGCTGGCGGTGGCCAAGCGGCGGGGCATGAAGCGCGCGAAGGTGGCGCTGGCCCGGAAGTTGGCTGTCGTTCTGCACAGGATGTGGGTGGATGGTACCGGCTTCCGCTGGGGTCGAGAGAGCGCATTGGCCTAACAAGGAGATCGATTGTTCAGAGTGGGGCTGACCCGTCCTGCTCCTTCCGAGGTCCCGTCGCCGGGACGCGGGAAGCGATAAAGCCGCAAGTAGTGCCGTGAGCGCCATTCAGGGCGGAACACGTGTCTTAGATGGGCTTGTCGCCTCCTATCTGACCGCATGATGTGGCAGCGCTCTGCTGACCACGAACAGAAGCAAGACTCCGGCGGCGTGACAGTCACTCAGGGACTTGACGTAAGACGGCCCATTACAGAAGCACTCCTGGAGGAGCATTGCTGCCAGGCTCGCGCCGTTCCTGCTAGCACTCGCAGTGGCAGAGTGCTAAAAACCTGCGCGGCGGCCGGCAAAGCTCCCATGCGGCTTTCCAGATAGCCGCCCGTAGGGTGGCTCCTGCGGGCGCCCGACAGCTTTTCGACACGTCAATCTCGCGCTGGAGACATCCTATGACGTTCCGACCGCTGCACGATCGAGTTGTCGTCCGCCGCATCGAGGGCGAGGAGAAGACCAAGGGCGGCATCATCATCCCCGACACCGCCAAGGAGAAGCCCCAGGAGGGCGAGGTCGTCGCCGTCGGTCCCGGCGCGCGCGACGAATCCGGCAAGGTGAACCCCCTCGACGTCAAGGCCGGCGACCGCGTCCTGTTCGGCAAGTGGTCGGGCACCGAGGTCAAGATCGACGGTCAGGACCTCCTGATCATGAAGGAATCCGACATCATGGGCGTGATTACCGCCTCGGAGTCCCTGCAGCAGGCCGCCTGATCCGGGGCCCGCACATCGTCATGTCAATGGAGGAGTGACAATCATGGCAGCCAAAGACGTACGTTTCTCGTCCGATGCCCGCGAGAAGATGCTGCATGGCGTTGAGTTGCTGGCCAACGCCGTGAAGGTGACGCTCGGGCCGAAGGGCCGCAACGTCGTGATCGAGAAGAGCTTCGGCGCTCCCCGCATCACCAAGGACGGCGTCACCGTCGCCAAGGAGATCGAGCTCGCTGACAAGTTCGAGAACATGGGCGCCCAGATGGTGCGCGAGGTGGCCTCGAAGTCGAGTGACCTGGCGGGTGACGGCACCACGACCGCCACCGTGCTGGCGGCTGCGATTGTTCGCGAAGGCGCCAAGTATGTCGCCGCCGGCATGAACCCGATGGACCTGAAGCGCGGCATCGACCAGGCTGTTGCGGCTGCGGTCAAGGACATCACCGGCCGCGCCAGGAAGGTCGCCTCCTCAGAGGAGATCTCCCAGGTCGGCACGATCTCGGCCAACGGCGACACCGAGATTGGCGAGATGATCGCCCATGCCATGCAGAAGGTGGGCAACGAGGGCGTCATCACGGCCGAAGAAGCCAAGACGGCTGTGACGGAGCTCGATGTGGTCGAGGGCATGCAGTTCGACCGCGGCTACCTCTCGCCCTACTTCATCACCAACGCCGAGAAGATGGTCGCCGAGCTCGACGACCCCTACATCCTGATCCACGAGAAGAAGCTCTCCTCGCTGCAGGCGATGCTCCCG
>NZ_JBAWTG010000102.1:0-16070 GCF_037106235.1 Methylobacterium nigriterrae
GAACTCGTCGATGGTGATCACGACGTTCTCCCAGCCGAGAGCAAAGAGCAATTCATTACCAGCCTCGTTCTTGTCGACGAGACCCGGATTGAAGGCGATCTTCAGCTTCGTCTGTGAAATGGACATGCGGGATCCTCACCGGAGAACGGGTCTTCTGTTCCGAATATTGAATGAGCACTAGGCGCGTCAGGCCGGCGGTGCGAAGGCTCCCGCCAGCGGACCCGATACAGTTCGCTCCCTAACCGGCGGCAGGCCGCCGGCTTCCCCTCGTCTAAGGCCGCCGTGCACTGAGAAACGTCTCTCATGCAGCCGGTCATCAACGCGAACTGGCATGCACCTCATGATCCAATCACCCACTCTCACCAAGGCAGCTCTTGTTCATTGCCTCAAATGGGAGAAGATCGGTGTACCCACACATAAACAGGCAGCCTGGTGATGATTTCCACTTCTTGAAGACATAGTCAGCGTATAGGGAAAAGGACCTAGTTATCTTCTTCTAACATCGTAAGAGCCCGTTTTATCCTTCTACGGAAAAACAAAGTATCTTGCATAACGGCTTCCCTGCTCTACGAATTTGCCGGCCCGACACATTGTGGGCTGCGAGCTACCGACCGCGGCTCCGCTTCTGATGTGTGACCGTGCGGACGCAAGGCCCGGCCGCTTCTGCAGAAATCATTGATGTGCCTGGTTGCGTGAGTGCACATGCGACAGCAAACCTGCATGACCGTTCCACCACAACGTAAATCGGCATGATTTCAAATACAGACACAACTGACCTCATGCCGGCGAGTGGGATGAGTGGGCCGCTGTCCTCGATTTCGTGGTTACGTACCGCAGTGGCTCAGGGTTCGTCAAGGTGTTGTTTTCGTGGCCTGAGGGTGTAACAATAAATTCCTGAATTGATCAAATCATCAATCAGTTATCAATCTCGGATGAGTTCGATTTTGCTCCGGGTGCACTTGACAGAGGCGACGCTCCCGTGCGATCACAAGACGTCCGGCAAGAACGCATGCACATCTTGCGGATGCACAGTCCATCATGGCGACTTTCCATGTTTTTAGAAATAGTTCTAAGATAGGGACATCGGACTGAGGTGATACATAGTCGTAGTGTGCTTGATTTATTCCCCATAACTTAACCATAATACGTCGCGAAAATATCTACGATCTGAGCTTTATCACTATTCTTCACATAATTGAGATGAGATATGGCAATACAAATTTATTCAATACCAGACTTTGATAGTCACGTTAACAATCCTGAGGCGATGAATTTATTTGCAGAGTCCAGCTGTCGGAACCTCAGAGAAATGATCTCTGAGCTCAACAAAATACCTGATATCTCACTTAGAATGCACAGATATAAACGCGACCTGATCTACCTTTCAGAGGTTGCTGAGAAGGAAGATGAGATGCCGTATTGCATCGCCTTGGCGTGGAGAATGAACCTCGGCCTGACGAAGCACCCAGATGCTCTTGAGACGCCAATAACGTTTAGCGGCAACCTCGCGCAGCGTGTCAAAGATCTTATCCGATGCTGTGACGCAGAAACGCTCGAGCTGCATCCTCTCTTGAAGTCTCACTTGGCGGCAGCGGAGAAGCAGGCATAAGTGCAGGCTCAACGTAATAAAACAGGAAGAAGTCATGACTCGCAAAATTGTTCCAGTGCGCACTGAGAAGACAGTTAAGGAGTTTGTAGATGAACTCCACCAGGAAAGCTCACTGGGTGAGATCGCTGCTGTAATAAACATCAGCGTTTTTGGGAGCGGACTGGTCCGCGGCAGCCTTGTTGGAGAAGCATCGCGCGATCTTCTCGAAAACGAAATCGGGCGTCTTCTTGACCTCGTGCGAAGTCTCAAAGACGAGAGTTGGACGAATTTATAGACCTACTGACACAAGAGCGCGTCCGCATGTTCGGGAAACCCCTGCATGGGGACGCAGCTATGGCTTTTCACCAACCTGCCGAGCGAAGAACATGAATGAAGAAGCGGATGGAAGATGGCGGATCAAAGAATACCCGTCGATGGACTATGAGATAGCTGTTGCGAAGAGAATAAGCCGCCGCATTGGTGTGCCAAACGACCCGTCCTTGCACGGCCACCTCATGAAGTTTGGGCGGGGCGCCTACGCACTCGATCGGCGGCAGTCACCCGAAGAGGCTGCTGATCGCTGGTTGGAGTTTGCTCTCGATTGGCGGCCGGATGAGCAGGATCAGCCGGCAGTCTGCAGCCCTGACGCGCCCGAGACGGGAGTACGTCTGAAGCCGGTCTGGATAGCCTTCGGCGACGAGGAGGACCCGATCCTCGCCGATGCCTCTCGTTACGTTGAGGCCTGGGGTGCGAAGGTCGAACGCGTCACCTCGGCGGTCACCGCCGTCCGGATGGCAATCAGCGGCAGAGTTGACGGCGGGCTACTCAACTGTGCCGGCCGGATCGAGGCCGCTCACTTCATCATTGCCCTGCTCATGTTTCGGGGGCTGCCCTACGTCGCCCTCACCGATGGCCGGGAGGCGCTCGGCTTCGACTTGGGCGGCGCGGTCGTCGACCGGCCTGTGTCGATCGATGAGATCCGTGCCGGGTTCGAGAGCCTGCCGGCGCGGAAGGTCCGGGGGCTGAGCTTCGCGGCCGCGCCTCAGCTCGAAAGCACTCCCTAGCTGGCCCTGCCACGATGAGCCGCCGCGCACCTCATAACGATGCGCTTTTCGCGCCCGAGGATGAGATCGCGCGGCGGCTCGGCCTCACGCCAGAGGCTTGGTCTGCCGTGGTGCCCGTGCTTGAGCGTGACGGACTGCCACGCATCGATCCTCTTATGAATGCACGGTTCTGGCCGGCGGTCCGCGCGCACTTCCTGGCGCGATATGGTCTCTCCGGTGCCGAGGCGCTCGCGCCCGATGGCAAGGAGAACCTCGATGCGCTCTAGATCCACCACGCCCGGCCTCAAGAGGAGGAGGTCGGGCATCTACTGGTGCGCGACCCACCAGGCCGTGCAGGCCGGCTTCCGCCCCTCGGTGGCCCGCCTGCCCTACTCGCTCGAGAACCCGGATCATCGCCCGCTGATCGAGGCCAACTGCCAGCGGCTCCAGACCGAGATGCTGCAGTTCCTGGCCAACCGCGGCCGCGAGCAGCCCCGCTTCGACGGCACGCTCCTCGGCCTCTCGCGTCGCTACCAGGTGGATGCAGCCAGCCCCTTCCGGCGGCTCAAGCACAACAGCCGACTCAAGGACACCTACGTTCTCAAGCTGATCGAGGCCGCCTTCGGCAAGCGCGCGCTCTCAGCCCTCAGGATCGCCGACTTCTACCGCTGGTACGACGAGGCCAAGAAGCCGAAGAGACCCGGCGGCCCCGAGCGGGTGCGCCGCGCCTGGGGCATCATCAAGAAGCTGCGCGAGCTGTTCGCCTACGGCGTCATGGCGGAACTGCCCGAGTGCGAGCGCCTCTACACGATCCTGAGAAACGCCCGCTTCCCCCAGCCGGCACGCCGGCGCGTGGTGATGCAGCTCGCCCACGTCGAGGCCTTCCTCCCGCAGGCGCTCGCCATGGGCCGGCTCTCACTCGCCCTCGGCACGGCGCTGCAGTTCGAGACGGCTCTGCGCCAGAAGGACGTAATCGGCGAGTGGGAGCCGATCCCCACCGGCGCGAAGCCGGGAGCCGACGCCTTCGTCCTGAACGGCCGGCGCTGGGTGCGGGGCCTGACCTGGGCGGACCTGCCGGCCGACCTCGTGATCCGCAAGGCGACGACGAAGACCGGCGCCTTCGCCGCCCACGACCTGAAGCTCTGCCCGCTGGTGCTGGACCTCCTCGAGCGGATCCCTGCCGAGAAGCGGACCGGCCCGCTGATCATCGACGAGAATGCCGGCCGGCCCTATGCCGAATCGGCCTACGGCCGCGAGTGGCGGATCGTGGCGCGAGCCGCCGGCATCCCGAACCAGGTCTGGAACATGGACGCCCGGGCGGGTGCGATCACGGAGGCTGAGGACGCAGGCGCCGACCTCGACCACATCCGCTCGGCGGCGGCTCATTCGCAAGCCGCCACCACACAGCGCTACTCGCGGGGCGCGGTCGGCAAGTCGCGACGGGTGGCGGAGATGCGGCTGGCCTACCGGCAGGCGCAGAACGAAGTGTGAGCCCGCCGCCGAATTTGCAATGCCTTCGCGCTTGGCTGCTGGTCTGCCGTCCGCATCCTACGTCTGACTGCGGTCAGCAATCCGGAATGTTTACCGCGAGTCCGGCCAAGCTCGTTTCCTTGTACTTGGTGCTCATCTCCTCGCCGGTCTGCCGCATGGCCGCGATGCAGTTGTCGAGGGGCATGAAATGCGAGCCATCGCCGCGCAAGGCCAGCGACGCGGCCGCGACCGCCTTTGTGGCGCCGATACCGTTTCGCTCGATACAGGGCACCTGCACCAAGCCCGCAACCGGATCGCAGGTCATCCCGAGGTGATGCTCCAGCGCGATCTCGGCGGCGTTCTCGACCTGGGCGGGTGTACCACCGAGCACGGCACACAGACCGGCCGCCGCCATCGCGCTGGCCGAGCCAACCTCACCCTGGCAGCCGGCCTCCGCGCCCGAGATCGAGGCGTTGTGCTTGATCAGCCCACCGATGGCTGCGGCCGTCAGCAGGAAGTCGGGGACTCGGGCCGGTTCTGCACCCATGCAGTGGTCCAGGTAGTACCGGATCACGGCAGGCACGACGCCGGCGGCTCCGTTGGTGGGCGCGGTCACGACCTTGCCTCCGGCCGCGTTCTCCTCGTTGACGGCCATGGCATACACGCTCAACCAGTCCGTCACGCTGTGCGGCTGAGCCGTGTTCGAGCCGCGCTCGCGTTCGAGCTGGTCCCGGATGCGCTTGGCCCGGCGCTTAACCCGGAGGCCGCCGGGCAATTCGCCGTCAGTCGACAGCCCGCGCTCGACGCAGCCGTTCATCACCTGCCAGATGCGCGCGAGCCCCGCATCGATCTCCTCCTCCGGGCGGCTGACGGTCTCGTTCGCGCGCTTCATCGCGGCGATCGACAAGCCGCTCTCCTGCGCCATTCGCAGCATGGCCGCCGAGGTATCGAACGGATAAGGCCACAGCCGCGGGTCCGCGGACTCGGAGGACGGCGGCACGTCGGCCTCGCGCTGTGCGGCGGTGACGATGAAACCGCCACCGACCGAGTAGTAGGTCTCGGACAGCAAGGGTACACGCGCCGCGTCCAGGGCTGTGACGACGAGCCCGTTCGCGTGTCCGGGCAGCGGAGCGCCAAAGTCGAACACGATCGCGGTCAGGGGATCGAAGGCGATGACCGGTAGCCCCACCGGGGCGAGCCGTTTGTAGATGCGCAGCTCTTCGAGCCTGCGCTCTGCCTCCTTCATCTCGATATCGGCGGGGCGGTAACCGAGGAGACCGAGCATCACCGCACGGTCGGTGGCGTGTCCCTTGCCGGTGAAGGCGAGCGAGCCGTGCAGCGTCACTTCGATCGCGGCAGCCGCGCCTTTGGCGTCACTCGCCCGCAGAAGATCCAGGAAGTCGGCTGCCGCCGTCATCGGACCCATTGTGTGGGACGAGGAGGGGCCGATGCCCGGCTTGAATACATCGAACACGCTGAGGAACATCGGTTCTGCCTGCTGCGGCCGCGATGTCCCACCATGCGGAGATCACGGCTACCCTACTTTTGCAATCCACCTCGCGCTAGCGGCGCCGTCCCAACGCCGAAGCACATTCGAACTCCGCTGCGTGGTGGCCCGAACGAAACCGGTCTGTTGATGAGTTTAGCGCAAGCATCCCCGGCCGATCTCTGCGATAGGCATATGGAAGGAGCGCGCCACATTAAAACGCCCAAGTCGGATCCGGGCAACCTCGGCGAGAAGGGTAAGCGGGGCGTTAAGGCATGGAGCAGGGCGCTTTTCACATCGTGATCGCAGGCGCAGAGTCTTCTAGAACGCAATCAACTGGCCCGATCACATGCTCGACCCTGTTGGACGACCTCCACCGCCGGTTACGCCATTTCCATCCAAGGGACTGGCGGCCAGCTCTCTCCGGCTTGAGATCACAACCCAGATCCTCGCTGCCATCGTCCTGGTCGCCACGCTATGGCTCGGCCTGCTCGCCTCGCTCCTGGCAGGGTTGCTGGTCTACGAACTGGTCCATCTGCTGGCGCCTCGTCGCAGCAGCGATCTTGTGGCCCGCCGGACCGGGAAGATCCTTGTCGTGGCCCTTCTCGCTACCATCGTCATTGTTGCGATCGGAGCGGGGATCCTGGGCTTGGTTGCCCTGCTGTCTGGCGGTTCGGAAAGCCTTTCAGTTCTCCTCCGGAAGATGGCTGAAATCATCGAGACCGCCCGCGCCCATCTTCCTGCCTGGGCCCTCAGCTCGGTGCCAGCTGACCCGGATGAGCTAAGGACGACCGCCTCGACATGGTTGCGCGAGCACGCGGACCAGCTGCGCTCCATCGGCCAGGATATCTGGCGGACGTTGGTTCACATCCTGATCGGCATGATCATCGGTGGCATGATTGCTGTCAGCCGTGAGGCCGGCGGCCACGAGCATGGGCCCTTAGTGCGCGCGCTGACCGACCGGGTGCGCCTCCTTGGGGCTGCCTTTCGCAGCGTGGTGTTTGCCCAGATCAGGATCTCGGCCCTGAACACCGCTCTGACGGCGCTGTACCTGTTCCTGATCGTGCCCTGGATCGAGGTCAAACTGCCGTTGACGAAGACCATGGTGGCGGTGACCTTCATCGCTGGACTTCTGCCCGTGATCGGAAACCTGATCTCCAACACCGTCATCGTGGTGGTGAGCTTGAGCGTGTCGCCCCTGTTGGCGGTGAGTTCGCTTGTGTTCCTGGTAGTGATTCACAAGCTGGAGTACTTCGTGAATGCCCGCGTCATGGGTACACAGATCCATGCGCGAGCCTGGGAGCTTCTGCTCGCGATGTTTGTCATGGAGGCAATCTTCGGGATCCCTGGCGTGGTGGCGGCCCCGATCTATTACGCGTACCTGAAAAACGAGCTCTCCGCGCAGAACCTGATATAACGGAGCCTCTGAAGGTCTTTCGAGAGCGCTGACGGTTGCTGAGAGCGGCCCCGCACAGCACGAAGGCCGCGTTCACACCTCATCGTGGCCCGGTCGAGTGACGACGGGGCAGCGATGAAGAGAGTCTCCAGGACCTGCCGATCCGGAACAAGGCCGTGCCGGCGCCCCGGCAAGCCCTATGGGCCGGCCCTCCCAAAATGGAAGTTGGGCTCCCGTCGGCAACGGTCGTTGAGTCGCCGGGACAACGGGCCGGTTATGATAGGAAATTATGCTGTTGTCCGTGTCTCACTCTCGGTCGTGATTGGTCCCCGGCGCGGCCCATCCCGCCCCGGCGCCGTTTCCCGATTGCCGATTGGGTCGAGCGGGCCGGCTCTGACATCGGCCTGCACCCGAGATCTGAGCGCCCGAGCCGCTCACCTCGCATCACTGGCAGCGAACACCTCGATCCCGCGGATGCGAGCCTTCGTCCGCTCGCTGGTGACGATCGCTAAGGCTGCAGACAGGCAGAGCGCGACGATCACCAGTGTCCTGATAGCCCGATGGCGCCGGTCCCAGATCTTTGATCGAAGCATGGCCCCGACGAGTGGCAAGCGCGTGCGGCGAAAGCTTGGCCGTTTCACACTCCGGCCCAGAGTTCGATAAGGGCAGAGGCAGTGGCTAAGGCCGTTATCGCCAGGGTGACAGACCCCGCCGGCGGACGTCATCCCCGATCAATGCCGGTGGGGACTTCCCGCCGAACGTGCCTCGCCCCCCCAACTTTGGCTCGCGGGGCTCTTTGTTTCCCGCCGCGTTTCACCTGCGTGAGTGTGAGAGCCGGTGCGCCGTTGCATCCTGAGGCTGTCAGGATGGTGGTCCTGACGTGGTGCCGCTGGCGCGTCCTGACCCACTCCTGCGTTGGCGGTGAGTTCTCCCAGATTAACACCACTCGCCCCGCAGCCTCACGGCTCGCGGGGCTTTTCACGCCTGTCAGCTTGGCGGGCAGCACCATCCCCATCGAGGAGATCGGTGAGGGGCCGGGCGTGCGGCTGGGGAGGCGCTGAACGCAAAGCGTTCCGGACGGTTGACCCCTGGCAAGCACGTCGCTCACAGGTGATCGAGAGATGCAGCAGGACACCCCTGAGGTCGATCGGACGGCACGCACGATCGCCGAGAACGTCTACGCAGCCTACATGCGCCAGGCTGAGGGCGGCAGGCACCCGCAGACGGAGCAGACGCTCCTGACCCGGCTCGTGGAAGCAATCCGGCCTGAGGTGCCAGGAGGAACGCCCCGCGACATCATCGAGGCGGCCAACAGGGCCTTGGATGCTTGGGAGCAGCAGAGCGCCGAGGCACGTGGTCCCCGCGTGAGTGCCCTCAATCGCGCGGACTGTTCGGTGGGAATGGATGTGGCTGGGACGTGATGAGCCGGCATCCTTCACAGAGGACCTGAACCACGATGCGGGATGTTCCAAAAGCCCAGAACCGGCCCATCCGATACTCGGGAGGGTGTCTCACGGCCGCGCCTCGAATGCGTGTACCCTTCCGTGACGCTGAGGCCGGGCGCCCTCGTCCTAGAGCGGCACGAGCGTCGAACCAGCGCACGGCGAGGGCACTTGCACGACAAGCCGGCGCCCTTCGATTCGAGCTGCGCTCAGTCTGATGCGCCGCCAGCAGAGGACGTGGACATGTCCGACCGGTTCCGCTTCCGGCCCATCCATCGGGGCTGGAACACCTTCGGGATCGCGACGCTCACCTTGCCGGACGGCAGCCAGGTTGAGCGCGCCCTCGAGGACCATGGCGAGGCGCTCGCTGTCCTGCCCTATGATCCAGACCGCCGCGTGGCGGTCCTGGTGCGGCAGGTCCGGGTCGGACCGATGTTCTGGGGCGACCGCCCCGATATCGCCGAGGTGCCGGCGGGCGGCCTTGACGGGGAGGATGCCCGCACCGCCGCCCTGCGCGAGGTTCTCGAAGAGGCAGGTCTGAGCTTGACCGAACTCGAGCTCGTGTCTCGTGCCTACGCGATGCCGGGCGTGTCGTCGGAGCGGCTCTGGCTCTATCTCGCGCCCTTCGCGGCTGCGGATCGCATCGGCGATGGTGGCGGCCTGGCTCACGAGGGCGAGCAGATCGCGGTCGAGGAGGTCGCGCTCGCCGACCTCGCCACCGCTGCGATGGCAGGCCGGATCGACGACCTCAAGACATTGGCACTTGTGCAGGCCTTGCAGCTTCGGCGGCCCGACCGCTTCGAGCCTTGAGGGATGACAGGCACACCCGGACTGAGCCGTTCCACTGGGCTCTCGGACGATCCTCACGGGCAAGTCCTATTGGAACGGCAGTAGGTTGGAGCGGGTCCGCTGAGATGCTGTCAGCGAGGGGGTCAGTCATCCCGGTTGCGTTTCCAAGCTCTGTCGAACCACTCCAAAAACCGAGCCCGATCAGCGTAGGGTCGTGTCCACCAAGCCAGATCTCTGCTCACAGGTTCTGGGCAGGGACAGGGAGGACGAGATGGCGGGCAACTCATCCAATGCACCCGAGCCAGCGACGCAGCCGATTGAGCCCGAGCATACCGAGTTCGGCGAGTACAGCTCGCCGCCCTGCTTCATGCATGAACTCGACCCAAGCTATCTCGGCCTACCGGCTGACGCAGCATCTGCCGCCGCTCCTCAGCCGCAGCTCTCTGCTGGCCCGGACTGGCAGACCATCAAGCAATGGCGCAAGGAGACGCGTGCCCGCCTCATCGAGCAACGATTGCTCATCTCATCGCAAGACCGGGCAAGCTGGAGCGCGCGGATCAGCGAGCGGCTACAGGCCGTGCTCGCGTCACGCGAGAAGCCGCTTATCGGCTTCTATTGGCCTTTCCGCGGCGAGTACGATGCACGGCCGCTCCTGACAGCCCTGCGCGATCACGGCGCCCGCCTGGCTCTCCCGGTTGTGGTCGCAAAGGCGCAGCCCCTGCAGTTTCGGGAATGGTGGCCAGGTGTGGCCATGACTAAGGGCGTTTGGAACATTCCGATTCCCGCCGGAGGCGAGCCGGTCTCCCCTGATGTCCTCCTCGCACCGCTGGTTGGCTTCGACCCAGGCAGCTACCGGCTCGGGTACGGCGGCGGCTTCTATGATCGAACCATCGCGGCCAGGCCGACCAAACCTCTCTGCATCGGCGTAGGCTTCGAACTCTCGCGGCTCGCGACGATCCACCCACAGGTGCACGATGTGCCGATGGACATCATCATCACTGAGGGACATAGCGGCAAGACTTCATAAGGTTCATTCCGCGCGTCGTCGTTGCCCGGTCATCCATGCCGGACCTTGTAGACCGGCACGGTGGCGGTGAGCACCAAGGCGACGGCGTTGCCGATGATGAGGGGCAGATCCGCTCTCGCGATCCCATACACGAGCCACAGGAACAGGCCGGTGGCGAGCAGCGCCAGAGTGCCGAGCGAGAGATCCCGCGTCGAGCGGGTGCGCCAAGTCCGGATCGCTTGCGGCAGGTTGGCGATGGTCGTGAAGATAGCGGCCAGATAGCCGCACAGGTCGATCCAGTGCATCCGGCCTCGATGGTTCGCCAGGCTCAGCCAGTCAACGTCACGCGGCACCTGCGCGAACTCACGTCGAGCCATGAGCGCCCGCGATCGTAATCAACCAGCCCGGAGCCAACGGTCCTTGCGACACCTGGGGCAACGGTCGCGCCTGTCATTAGGGTGCGGACCGGCGCCACCGCCCGCGAGCCGGCCGAGGCGGCGGCATCGCCTTGTCTGGGATACCTCGACGCAGTTCACGCCCTTCCCCTTTCGACGCTCGTGTCCAGTAGACCGCCCACGAGATCGCTCGTTAGTTCAGTGAGCCTGGACGGGATCATTCCTTACTGTGGCACTGAGAGCCGGTTGTCTGGACGGGAGGGGGAGCCTGGCTCGCCTATCCAGACGACCGGCTTTCGCGTGACAGCCCCACGGCGGTTGTTTCTGGGAACCAGAGCAGCGCCCCGATGGGATCGCTCGCAGCCATGGCGGCACGAAGATCATTATTGTACTTTCGCCAAAGGTGCAGCGGTCACAGACCTCGCCTCGTCGCAGCATCAGATCACGTGAGCGTCGAGAAATGCCTCTCAGTTCAACCGGTAGAGATCAGAGCAGCAAGATCTCCTGCGCTCGGACGATAATGCTCTCCTGTCCGAAGCGGGCCTCCAGGGTGCGCCGGTAGCCGTTCCACCACCGCTCGTCGAGATCGGACGCCATGACCTCGAACACGACGATGTCGTCACGAGTTGTCTTGCCGTTCTCCTCCCAGAGGCCTTCGGCCGGCCCCCGGGTGAAGGCCGTCATCCCTCCGAACTGCCCGGTCAGCTCCGACCGCACGCGAGTGTACGCGGAGCGGCAGAAGGGCTGGTCCTCGTTATCGGAGAGGGGCAGGAGGATCTGGATCAGGTGCTGGGGCAGTGCGCGGCCTTAAGAAGCGGATCAATCGTCGAACTGCATTGCTGCCGTCTCAGCGAGCAAAGACTTGGCTGCCTTGCTGCTCAGAACGCGCATAGACGAAGGCCGCGACTGCCTTCGCGATCTTCCACCCGCCCTGGACCGACGGCTCGATGGGATTGGCAAAATCGGCGTCTTCGCCGCAGAGCACGCGCAGGTCGATCAGCGTGAGGCGGCGTGCGAAGGCCTCGCGCGTGATGACGTCGTTGAGCAAGGCGAGCGCCGCGGCGGTCACGCGTCGCCGCTGCGGGTCGGGATAGCGCGGATCATAGATCGTGCAGAGTGCCGCTGGCCGTGCCGTCGCCTCAACCGCGTCCAGCATGGCGCTGTACTCGGCTTGAAAGCGCTCCCGCACCTCCGCCACGAGAATCAGGGCTTCAGCTACGGATCGGGCGGCGCGCTCGAGCACAGCGGATGCTCTCAGCGCATCATTGCCGCCCGCGCTCACCACGAGATGGGTCGCGTCTCCCGGAAGTCTACCGAGCTGACTCGGCACATCGTTGATGACGTTGCCGTCGACGGCGAGCAGGGTGGCCTGCCAGTCATCGGGCAGCACGGCTCGTACCTGCTGCACGACATCCGAGCCTCCGCCCACGTAGGCGGCATTGTCGAAGACGGAGTCGCCGAGGAGCACGACGTGCGGCATGAATGCCTCTTTGGAAGCGAGCGTCTGAGACCGAGGACGCAGAGGGAGCATGAGGCTCAACGCCGCGAGGAGGCCGCGCCGGCCGATGAGATCGCGACGCTCATCGGCATGGTTCCGGGCTGCCGGGACAGCCGCCCATTACGCCCAGTTCTGGAGCAGGGTGTCGGTCGTGACGGTCTCGACCTGCTGGCCATAGCGGCGATGGTAGAGGGTGAGCATCGCATCGTGCGCCTCGTCCGAGGAGCTGCAGAGCCCGTCCGTGACGATGATGACGCGATAGCCGTGGTCGACCGCCCCCAGGACGGTGCTGAGAACGCATACATCCGTCTCGCCGCCCGTGACGACGAGCGTGTCGACGCCACTCGCGCGCAGGCGTTCGTGCAGGTCCGTCTCGACCCAAGGTGAGTAGACGTGCTTGTCGATGGTCTCGGCGGGCGACGCGAACCGGGCGAGTTCTGGCACCAATTCGATCCGGTCCCATCCCAGCTGCTCGATCGTCATGGAAGCCCAGCGCTCGTAGTAGCGCTTCCACGTGCCCTCACCGTGGCCGGGAGCTTGGGCCGGGATGAAGCGGGTGAATAGGGTCTGATTCGGATGGGCCTCGACGATCCTCTGCACCTTCGGCAGGACCCGCGGCATCCAGGGCGTGCACCAGTCGGTGTGCTCGGCAAACATCCGCTGCATGTCAACGCACAGATGCGCGCAGCTGTCGCCCAGTGCACCGAAACGAAGCTCGTCATCTCCTGCCATGAGGCGTTCATCCTGCGGCGTAGTGAGGTCTGCGGACCGTCCAACCGGGCAGACCGATGACAAGTTCCACGATAAACATGGATCAACAACACGTCTCCCCTGAGCCGCTCCTAAGAAGCCCCGAATAGGCATGCTGAAATGCTTCAGAATATACTGCGAATTTATCGTCTCATCTTTTGTGTCCCGATTGATTTTAGGCAGAATCCATGAGGGATTACTCACCTAGGAAGTCGGCAAGCTCACTGTTCACCTGCGCCGACCCCGCGTGGTACAGACAGTGCGTTGCTCTTGGCAGGCACTCCAGCCGGCCGTTCTCGCAGCGCTCGTGGCTCTCGGTGGCGAGACGCGGGCTGAGCGCCGGATCCTTTTTGCCCCACACGATCGAGGTAGGTGCTCCGATCGGCCTGAGCCGGAGCGACGCTTCAGCCGCAGAGGCGAGCCAGAAGGCTTCTGCAGCGGACCCTGCGATTGGATCGCGCCGGGCTTCCGGAGGGTTGAGCCGGAAAAGCCCTGACGAGGCGCATCCTGATGAACATCCAAACAGAGCAGAACGTGCGCCGGGCAGCGAAGCCGACGTTTCCGCCGCCCCAGCCACCCGGCCTATCGCCGGCGCTCGCGCGCAACATCCGAACCCTCCAGGAGCGCCGCACCCAGGAAGAACGACAGGCGTCGCTGCAGGAGCGCGTTGCCGAGGTGATCACGCGCTTTTCCGGCAGCATGGCCTTTGTCTACCTGCACGTGGTGCTGTTCGGCTTCTGGATCCTTGTGAACGCAGGCCTGCTGCCGCTGCCGCGTTGGGACGCGTCCTTCGTGATCCTCGGCACCTTGGCCTCCGTCGAGGCGATCTTTCTGTCGACCTTCGTGCTGATCAGCCAGAACCGCATGGCGGCTGCGGCTGACAAGCGGGCCGACCTCGACCTGCACATCAGCCTTCTGGCCGAGCACGAGGTGACAAAGCTGGTGGCCATGGTGTCTGCGATCACGGATCATCTCGGCATCGAAACAGAGGCTGATGATGAGGTTGACGAACTTCAGCAGGACGTTGCACCGGACGCTGTGCTCGATGAGATCGAGCGGAATGGCCGTTCGTGAAGCTCCCCATCAGCCCTGTCGGAATGGTCGCCGACGGACCCAAATCCTCGCGGTGGAGCTTTGTCTTTCGCAAGCCGCTCAAGAAACGGGTTTGCGCCACAAAGGCAAAACGCTGCCGCCGCGCCCGGCCCGCGGGGTCAGGAAGCCTTCGATCTGGTTTGAGATGGCTCGCCGAGCTGCACTCTCGCTTCCTGGCGTCGAGGAGCGCACCACCACTCAGGGGCCTGTGTTTCAGGTCGGGCGCAAGCTCTTGGCACGCCTCGATCAGGATGGTGTTTCGCTGCTGGTCGACATCGGCCCAGATGAACGTGAGATGTTGATCGAAGCCGAGCCCAGGACGTTCTCCGGCACCGGCCGTCGACGAGGCCATCTTCGGCTGCGGGTTGACCTCGCTTATGTTGACGAGCGCCGCCTGCGGCGCATCCTCGAGCAGTCTTGGCGTGAGCGCGCGCCGAAGCGGCTGCAGCGCCGGCACGCGGTTTCGTAGCGGTGGCGGATACCAGCAAACACGCAGTGGCGACCGCATCGCGTCGGGCTTGTCCTGCCAGTGTTCCCGACCCGCAAGACGCCTGTACCCAAACTTGAGCTTACGAGATGAACCAAACCGTTGAGGGGCCGGAACGGCCCGATCTTCTAAAGACGGACGGGCCGGACGAAGCGTGGCGCGCTCTGCTGCCGGCCGGTGTTCAAGAGGCCGTCTCATGTGCACTTCGCGAGGCGGCGAGTTCGTGGGTAATCCCGAGCTTCCGCGGCTCCGGCCCTGCGGAGATCGCCCGTAAGGCATCCGGCACGCTCGTGACGCGGATCGATCGTGAAGTTGAGAGCCGTTTGTCCGAGGCTGTCTCGGCACTGCTTCCGAACTCGCGGGTGATCGGCGAGGAGGCGGTCGCGGCGGATCCCACGTTGCTCATGCATCTTGGTGATGAATGGGTTTGGCTCATCGATCCGCTCGATGGCACGGGCAACTTCGTAGAGGGGCGGAAGCCGATTGCCATGATGGTGGCGCTTCTGTACTGCGGCGCGCCTGTCTTGGCTTGGATTCTCGACCCGCTTGAGGACGTCTTGTTGACCGCGTGCCGAGATGAAGGTCTATCGTCGAAGCCAGCAACCCCGCCCTCTCTCTCAAATTCCGATCTCCGCGGCGCGGCCTGGACGCGCTACTTCGATGACGGGCTGCGGCAAGCTATCGAGGAGCGCTTCTCTGCGGTTGCTCATGTTTCTCCGGGCTGCAACTGCACGGGAGCAGAGTATCTCGCCCTCCTCCAGGGCCAGCAGGACTTCGTGCTGTTCTGGCGGAGCATGCCTTGGGACCACACGGCCGGGGTCCTTCTGCTGCAGGAGAGCGGCGGCCGAGCCGCCTATCTAAACCGGGATCCTTTCAGACCCGGAGCCAACCGGTTCGGGCTCTTGGCCGCACGGAGCGAGCAGGCATGGGATCAAGTCTGGACAGCTCTCATTGAGGGCGTTCCGGATCCCGAGGGTTTGCTCAGTCAGGAGATGCAGGCCTACTGAAGCTGGCCTGACCGGCTGGCTTTGAACCAGACTGATTGGTGCGCCGTGGCCGCTGCTCGAGCCCACCCCTCCTCCGAGACACAGGTCAATAGGCGTGAGCTGCTCTCAGGCATCAGCCGACCGCACCGAAAACATTCCGATTTTCCAGCAGCAAACCTTCCAGGATTCTACGAAGCGTAAACGCCAGATTCCTTTACGACCGTAAGCCATGTGCTTGATGCAGAGCAGTTTGAACCCTTTGAGCGTCTGAAAGATGCCTATGGAGCAGCAGAGCGGCCGTGCGACCGGCTCGCAGGCGCGGAACAGGGCCAGCCCGACGCTGGTTGGAGACTGAATGCAGACTGAGGGTAATTAACATGCCGGCGGGGCGGAACGCGTGTGACACGGCAGTCGGCATGTCTGATCCGCGGGACGCGGCGACCGAGGCGGGCCTCGCCTACGTGGACGACGGCACGCCCGGCCTGACCCGCAGGAAGAGCGGCAAGGGGTTCCGCTACCTCGACGCCAAGGGCGCGCCGGTGTGCGACGAGGCGACGCTCGCGCGCATCCGCTCGCTCGCGATTCCCCCCGCCTATACCGACGTCTGGATCTGCCCGCGCCGCAACGGCCACATCCAGGCCA
>NZ_JBAWTG010000103.1:0-15908 GCF_037106235.1 Methylobacterium nigriterrae
GCGCTGGATCGGCGCGTTTCCGCTTCCCGCGAGCGTTTTGACGCGCTCATAGGTCCGCTGCGCGAGGGTCAGGTTGGCCGAGGCCGTGTCGACGGCGGCTTTGCGCTGGGCGATCACCTCTGCACGGGTGCCGGCTTGGATGTTGGCCAGCTGCGCCGTCACCACGGCCAAATTCGCCTCGGCCTCACGCTGCTTCGTGATAAGTTCGGGATTGTCGATCGCGAGAAGCAGCTGTCCTGTCCTGACATCCTCGCCGCGCGAGACGGGACGCCGCCCGACACGGCCGTCGACTCGGGCCGCGATATCGATCCGCGTGGCGTCCGCCTCGCCTTGGATGATGAGGGGCTGTGGCTGCACCAGATACCACAGGGACAGGCCAACGATCGCGACGATCAGGAGCGTCACGATGATCGCGGGAGCGCGTGCGACCCGCCTTGCCGGTGAAGGCAGGGGTGGAGGCGGGGGCGGTTGCAGCCCCAAGTCACGCTGCAAAAGATTCATCGTCCTCGTCCTGGTCTCGGCTTCAGAGCGGAAGGCTTCATCCGCTCGACGGCGCCGGCTGATGCTGGCGATATCGGGAGTCGCCATCCTCCCGATGAACCGTGTTGTGGCTGCGCCGGCGAAGTCCTATCGAGAGGCGCAATCGTCGCTTCGGCAGCCTTGTCCGGTGTCAGCCGGAGCTGGCCTTGGGCCTCGTAGGCGGGGGCGGAGAAGCGGTCCGGCACCGCACGGCCTCTGTTCGCCTCGGCGTACGGGCGAGGTCCCAAGCTGTCGTGATCAGAGCTACGCACCGGGACAGGTGATCCGTCCCGCCCTGGTACTCCCGCTCTAAGGCCTGGGGCGTCTTGGTCCCAGGCCGATCCAGTGGTCTCGCCGCAGAGCAACACGGCGGTCACGGCTCGGGTGCGCGTCGCGGGGTATCATCGCAGCGCCTCTCAGTTCTCCAAGAGGGACGTTCAGTTCGACCAGTATTTTTTGGCCAACTGTACGCGGTGCATGCTGAAAGCTTCGCGCGGTATCATGCGCCCTCGACTCGCGACACGCAACTTACTGATGCTTCGTACTTTTTCGACCTTCAGCCGCATCCCGCTCGCTGAACCTGGGATGTCTGATCGAACTGTCGCATGCACTGGCGAGCGGCCGGCTACTCCGCCGTCCATCCCCCGTCCATCGGTAGGTTCGCCCCGGTGATCTGGCTTGCTGCATCCGCGCACAGGAAGACGGCAAGCGCGGCGACCTGATCGACCGTGACGAACTGCTTGGTGGGCTGCGCCTTCAACAGCACCTCCTCGATCACCTGCTCCTTCGTCATGTTGCGCGCCTTCATGGTGTCGGGGATCTGGCTCTCGACGAGCGGCGTCCAGACGTAGCCGGGCGAGATGCAATTCACGGTGATCTTGTGCGTCGCCAGCTCAAGAGCGGCCGTCTTGGTGAGGCCGGCGATCCCGTGCTTGGCCGCCACGTAGGCCGCCTTGAACGGCGAGGCGACGAGCGAGTGTGCCGAGGCCGTATTGATGATCCGGCCCCAGCCCCGCGCCTTCATGCCAGGGATTGCCGCCCGCATGGTGTGGAAGGCCGAGGACAGGTTGATGGCAATAATCTGCTCCCACTTCTCCGGCGGGAACTCCTCTATGGGGGCGACGAATTGGATACCGGCGTTGTTCACCAGCACGTCGACCGCGCCGAAGCGCGTCTCCGCCTCGCGCACCATCGCAGCGATCTCGTCGGGCTTCGTCATGTCGGCCGCCGAGTAGGCCGCCTCGACGCCGAACTCGGCCTCGATCCCCTCCCGCGCACGCTCGATCTCGTCGGGCTGGCCGAACCCGTTGAGGACGACGTTGGCACCCTCTTCGGCGAATGCACGGGCGATGGCCAGCCCGATGCCGCTGGTGGAGCCGGTCACGAGGGCGGTCTTGGATTTGAGGGACATGGGAACCTCCAGATTCAGGCAGCGGGGACAGGGCGCATCGGCGCCTCGTCAGCCCAGGTAATCGTGCAGCACCTCGCCATAGGGCAGCGTGAAGTCGACCACCTGGTACCGGCCGCCGACGATACGGCGCACCGGTAGGTCGGCCACGCGGCAGTTGACGTGCGGGATGAGGTGCAACCGGGCATCACCCTCCCAGGCGCCATGCACCGTCACGTCCTGCAGCCGGTAGCCGACAAGCTGAGCGACCTTCGGCGTGCCATCCACGTCCGGGATGAGCTTCAGGTTGACGTTGAGATGACCGATGCCCTCGCGGACCCTGTCGAGCTGATCCTCCAGGCTACGGTGCTTGTAGGTCATCGTGCCCATCGCCACCCGCTCGTCGTCGTAGTGCAGGGTGCCGGTGAGCGTGTCCTTGGTCACCGCCAGCCTCGGCACGCCATACTTCTTCGGAAATCCCCAGATCTCGCGCCCCGCTGTGATCGGCGGCTCGTCGTCGAGGTACATCTGGACCGAGAAATTGCAGGGTTGGCCCTTGTAGGTCGCGACGATGGCCGAGCCGCTCTCCTCATAGTCGCCGAAGCCGGAGGAGTCCGGCATCTTCATCCACTCGTAGAAGGCGAGATTTCCCGGCGCCGGTTCCAGCGGTTCAGGCAGGGCCGCGCGCAAGGCGTCCGGGTCGGTCTCGTAGGTGATGATCAGGTACTCGCGCCGAATGAAGTGGTAGGGCCCACGCGGATAGCTCGGGCTGAACGCCGGCATCGAGGGGGCACTCAGGATGTCTTCACGGGTCATGTCTTGCTGTCTCCTGTCGTGTAGTTGCCGCTCAGTCGCGGGCATCGCGGGTCAGGTCGAAGACGCTGAGACCGTCCTCCTCGCGCGCATGATCCATCCAGCCCCGCTGCCGGAACGCGTGCCGGACGTCCGCCCGGCCGGCGGCCCAGTGCTCCAGCATGGTCTGGCGCGAGAACTCGTAGTCCTTCGCGTTCCCCTCGTAGTTCTTGCGCCGGTAGATCACTTGCATGATCGTGACCGCGTTCTCGTGCGTGACCTCCGATAGGAAGGCCGTGTCAGGATCCTGGCGAAGTTCCGGCGGCAGCTTCTCGGCTAGGCGTCGAAAAGCAGCTTTAGCCTTGCGGAGCCGCATGGCCGTGTCGGTGTTGAGGCGCGTGCGGCTTGAGTAGCGGATGTCCTTCTCGCGCTCGGCAGCCTCGACCAGGGTGCGCGGCATCGGTCCCCGAGCCGAGAACAGGTCCACCTGGAAGATCTTGAGATCCGTGGTGTTCTCTTGGTCGAGGACGTATTCAAGCGGCGTATTCGAGACGAGGCCGCCGTCCCAGTAATGCTCGCCATCAATCTCGACCGGCGGGAAACCCGGTGGCAGCGCGCCAGAGGCCATGATGTGCTCGGGCCCGATCCGGTCGTGTGAATTGTCGAAATAAACGAAGTTGCCCGTGCGAACGTTGACCGCGCCGACGCTCAGGCGGATCTCCCGAGCATTGATGCGGTCGAAGTCCACCAGTGTTTCCAGCGTGGCCTTCAGCGAGGCGGTGTCGTAATAGCTCAGGGCCTGGGGAGCGCCCGGTGGGTAGAATAGCGCCGGTGGCCATCGGGGCGTGAAGAAGCCCGGGACTCCGAAGCTCGCGATCAGCGCGGCGCTGGCTTCGTTGAACCAGGCGCGCGCCCGCTCGCCGGGCACGAGTGGCCCACCCTGAACACCAGAGGAGACCCTCTCCCAGAAGGCTCGCAGCCGCTCGGCACGCTGGTCAGGTGCATTACCGGCGATGAGGGCGGCGTTGATGGCGCCGATCGAGATGCCAGCGACCCAGTCCGGAGAATGGTCGCCGTCGCAGAGCCCTTCGTAGACCCCAGCTTGGTAGGAACCCAGCGCCCCCCCTCCTTGCAGCACCAGCGCGGTGCGTTCAGAGCGTAGACGTCGTTCCGCGACCGTGACACGAGGCCGGATTTCAGCATTCATGGGATGCTCTCCCTCTATTGGCCTGCCGGATTGCCCAGCCTTACCGGTGCATGGGCGCTTCATCCGCCAATCTCACTGTCGTCATGGCGAAGGCGCTCAGCCCCGCCGCTCGGCGTTCCAGCGGCCGCCGCAGGGGGTGGATCCGGCCGTCGTCCAAGTGCCGTTGCCGTAGCTCCCGGACAGGCGGCCAACCACGCTCGCGGAGTCACTGCCACGAGAGATCACGGCCCGGACGGCTCCGCTCAGCTGGACACCCCCGGACACGGTGAAGTCGTTGCCGCCGGCGTAGCGGGCCTGACCATTCTCGATCACGATTCCGTACCGGTAGGCACGGTCGCAGGTGCCCCTCTCGGTCGGTGATTACTTCGACGCTCCACGTCCCGTCATAGCGTTTCGGCTTCCCAGTGCCGCCGGCCGCGAAAACAGGGCCTCCCGTGCCATCCAAGAGGGTGACGGAGATGACGGACAGGACGATGGCGGACAGCTTGTCTGCCCTGAGATTTCGATCTCCTCCACCGGCCTGCGACACTTCAGGAGCGCCTTTAGGGCGAAAGCCCTGCCAGGAGGGGGCACTCACGAAGCCCTTGCGGGTCGAGAGCGTAATCACACAGCCGAGGCCAAGTAGGCACAGATAGCCGAGGAAATCTGTCGAGCGGTCTCTGAATACGAGGACGACTACTACCAGGACGAATGCTAGAAGGCCGATTAGATTGAACATGTCTATCTCCTTCAAGCCGGTGGCTTATGCCAGCCTCATTTCGACCTCGGCTCCCACCTTCCGCGCTCCGCATGACGCAGAGCGCGACGTGGTACGCTGAGGCGGTGTGGTTCGGGAGGCCCGCGGGCTTGCCCCTCAAGAACCGGCAGCGCATCGTCCACTCTTGCGAACGGCCGACCCTGGTGCCCTCACGCAGTTCGACCGCGATGTCCGCCATCAGCGCCGATGACCGCGGCGGCTCTGGATGAAGGAGTCATGAAGCCCTCCAGGTCGGCGCAACATAAAATAATGGGTCAACGACACGTCAGGCCTGTGCCCCGGAGTTGCCGCAGGCCGCTTCTTCCTGGGCAACAGCGCTCTATGAGAGGGCCGGCATGACTACGACGGCGAGTGCTTTCGGCAATGTCGCCCTCGTTCAGAACAGTGCGTTTGCTATTCGTCTTTCCCAGATCTCCTGCTCCGCCGGCTCCATCGCCAGTATCTCCGCAGCGGGCGGGATGAACCGGATCTCCTGATTGATCTTGCGGACGTCCGCGTCATTGGCATCCTCGGGCTCGCGGCTACGCTCGACATCAGGACGTTCGACCATATGCGGGTCTCCGATCAGCCTATGCGGTCCAGCTTGTCGAGCAGCTCTTCGAGTCGCTCACCGCCGGTCAGCCAAGGATTGGCCCCCCGTGGTCCCCATTCGTCGCCGAACTTGGCGATGCCGTAGCGGTTCAGGAGGCGCACGATCTCGCGCAACTCCTCGCGGCTCAGGCCGTTCACGTCGTGGGTCGGCGTAATCGCGTTCATGGCGCATTCTTCCGAGGCGAATGATAGACTGGCTTTCACCGATCCGTCGTGGAGGCTCAATAATCGAGATGCCGATTTCTCTGCACTCGATCTAATCGGGATATTGGCATGCCAGACGAACAATACATTTAATTACGGTTATCGATCGCACAAGCGCAAAGACGAGCGAGGTTATACCAAGGTTTTGAACGAGCCGAACGTTCGCAGAGCGATCCCTTTCTGCGGCCGCATCAATGGATCAGGATTGTCGATCGACGAGTGGTCTGAGGCGCAGCCATGGGCTTGTTCCATTCCTGACGGCTTGGGTGCGGCGTCAGCGGCCGCGACGTGAGACGCTCACGCCGCTTCGAGCGCGATGCCCTGGCCGCCGCCGATGCAGAGGGTGACGAGTCCGCGCCGCACGCCGTCCCGCCGCATGGCGTGCAGGAGCCGCGTGGTCAGCACCGCTCCTGTCGCACCGATCGGGTGACCGTGCGCGATCGCCCCGCCCTCGACGTTCACGATGTTCTCCGGCAGGCCGAGTTCCGCCGCGACGGCGAGCGGCACCACCGCGAAGGCCTCGTTGATCTCGACGCGCTCAACATCGCCGAGGCGCCAGCCCGCCCGCTCGAGGACTTGGAGCACGGCCGGCACCGGGCCGAGGCCGAACAGTCCTGGCTCGACCGCGCCGATCCCGTAAGCGATGAGCCGGCCCATCGCGGCGATGCCGTTCGCCTCCGCGAAGCCCCGCTCGGCCACGATCATCGCCGCCGCGCCGCTGTTGAGCCCCGGCGCGTTACCCGCCGTGATGGTGCCGTCGGGCCGGAAGGCGGGTTTCAGCTTGGCCAGGGTCTCGGGCGTCGTGTCCGGCCGGGGCGCCTCGTCGCGGGCGAAGCGCTCGGTGCCCTTGCGGCCGGCGACCTCCACTGGGACGATCTCGGCGTCGAAATGCCCTTCCAACTGCGCGGCGGCAAAGCGTTCCTGCGAGCGGGCCGCCCAGGCATCCTGCGCCGCGCGGCTGATCTGAGCCTCGGCGGCGAGATCCTCAGTGTGCCAGCCCGAATGCGCGCCGGAGAAGGCGTCGTGCAGCCCGTCCGTCAGCATGCTGTCGAGGATCTCGGCCGGGCCCATGCGGTAGCCCCAGCGCCCGCCGGACATCAGGTACGGAGCCCGATCCATGTTTTCCATGCCGCCGGCGACCGCCGCATCATGGTGGCCGAGGCGGATCTCGTCGGCGGCCGTAGCGATCGCCTGGGCGCCCGAGCCGCAGACACGGTTGACGGTGAGTGCCGGCACCGACACCGGCACGCCGCCGCCGATCGCCGCCTGTCGAGCCGGGTTCATCCTGTTGCCCGCCTGGATGACGTTGCCCATCACGACGCTGCCGAGGCGGCCCGCATCCAGGCCGGATCGGTGCAGCGTCTCGCGCACCGCGGCCGCGCCGAGTTCGGTCGCGGGCGTGCCCTTGAGGCTGCCGCCATAGGCGCCGATCGCGGTCCGGACAGGATGGCAGAGGACGATCTCGCGGGTGGACATGGGGTAGTCTCCTGTTTCGACGGGCAGTCCCAGTTCTTCGGCCGGATCAGGCAGCGGGCGCGGCGGCGCGCGCCTCTGGCAGGTCGAAGAGGAGGCAGGTGGTGCTCGCGGTGGCGCAGAGGCGGCCCGCCGCGTCGCTGAGCCGCGCCTCGGCGACCGCCTGGCGGCGGCTGGCATGGATGACGTGGCCAACCGCCGTGAGGACACCCGAGGCCGCGGTCACGGCCCGCAGGTAGTTCACCTTGATCTCCAGCGTGGTGTAGCCGCGTCCGAGCGGCAGGGTGGAGTGCACCGCGCACCCCATCGCGCTGTCGAGGAGCGAGGCGATGGCTCCGCCGTGGACCGAACCCAGAGGGTTGTAGAGGTGCTCGTCCGAGCCCATCCGCATCGTCACCCAGCCCACCTCTGCTGAGACGAGGTCGATCCCGAGGAGCGCGATCAGCGGCGGAGGCGGCACGTCGCCAGCGATGAGGGCCCGCAGGACGTCGAGGCCGGCGCGGGCTTGGCCCGCCTGCGCGGTCGCCGGCGGATCGGCCCATTCGACGACCCGACGCCGCAACGGCGCGGCCGGATCGGCAGCAGGCACAGAGGAAGCGAGCGCGTCAATGGGCATCGGCAGAGGGTCCTCTCGGCGGGGCAACCCGGCGCATCAGGGGCACCAGGGCAGTGGCGAGGGCGAAGCAGACCGTGATGGCGACGAAGGCGTCGGCGTAGGTCATGGTCTGGGCCTCGCCCATCGTCGGGTCCTCCGAACCTCAGATCGTGGTCCGGCGCTCGAAGCGGCGCCGAAGGGATTCGCTCGCGGCCGAGCCCGGCATCACGTGCACACCCTCGGCGAGCGGGCGGCCGGTCCGGCCATCCACCACGACCGGATCGACGGCCAGGCCGGTCACGGGATCGACGAGGGTCACGCTCTCGCCCTCTGGGGCGAGGTGCCGGTTGCCCCAGGCGAACAGGGTCCACAGCACCGGCCGGAAATCGCGCCCCTTCTCGGTCAGCACGTACTCGTAGCGCGGCGGCCGGTCCTGGTAGCGCCGCCGTTCCAGAAGCCCTGCTTCGCAGAGCGCCTTGAGGCGGCGGGTCAGCATGTTGGGCGCAATGCCCAAGCTCTGCTCGAACTGGTCGAAGCGGGTCAGGCCGTAGAAGGCATCCCGCAGGATGAGGATGCTCCACCATTCGCCGATCCGCTCCAAGGAGCGGGCGACGGGACAGGGCATCTGGTCGAAGGATGTGCGTTGCATGAGGCGATCAATGGCCCACTAACTTGCATGTTGCAAGTGACACAGCGCACATCCGACGAGGGTTGGCCTTCGGATGGCGCGTATTGGGGCTGCCCGCGCCACCCTCCGTCCGAATCCCATCCGACGCAGCGATTCCAAGCAGCCATCGCGTTAGGTGGTGAGAACAGCCGGATCGTTGGAGGGCTGAGGTTCGCGCGGCATTTGGACCAGTTCGCAGACCGATCTGAAGCTTCGGTTCGTCTCTATGCCTGCCGGCAAGGGCTCAGGCACGTATGCGCACCGGACAATAGCAGGGGCATCGGGTAACCTCGGTAGGAGAACCTGGCCTCATTGTCGGGTGCCGCTCCGCGGTGCGGCGGCGGGAGGATCGCATGGAGCTGACTGCTGCCACGATCGTCGTCGCCTTTGCTGGCGTATTCCTGATCTGCTTCATGAAGGGTGCGTTCGGGGGTGGGTTCGCCATCGTCGGCATTCCGCTGTTGTCGATCGTCATGGAGCCGGTGACAGCCGGCGGCCTGCTCGCGCCGCTGTTCGTGGCGATGGACCTGTTCGCATTGCGATACTGGAGGCCGTCGACCTGGTCGAAACCGGACCTCGTGCTGCTGCTGCCAGGGCTCGTGATCGGGATTGGGCTCGGCTACCTGCTATTCCGTGCCCTGGACCACCGTGCGATTGCGATCGTGATGGCGGTGATCACCCTCATCTTCGTCGGCCTCTGGTTTGTCGGAGGCGCGAGGATGACGGTTCGTCCGCGTTCAGCGCGGAAGGCGGTCACAGCCGGTCTTACATCGGGCATCACGACCATGGTGGCTCACTCAGGAGGGCCGCCGCTGGCGATGTATCTCCTGCCGCTCGGCCTCAGCAAGGAAGTTTATGCTGGTACAACGAGCCTGTTCTTCACCGTCGGCAATTTGCTCAAGGCGGCACCTTGGCTTCTGCTGGTGAAGCCATCAGGTAACGTTTGGATCTTGATGGTGATTTGCGCCCTCGCCATTCCGATCGGCGTATGGCTTGGTTGGCGGCTGCACGGACGCCTGGATCAACGTCAACTATACCGGGCCTGCTACGGATTGCTAATCGTGACAGCTCTAAAGTTATTATGGGACGGCATTTCCGGATATATCGCCTGATTTCGCACGGCGAATGCTGCCCCTGCTCGGCGTGGACGCTGCACCTCAATTTTGAACTGCGATCGGGCAGCAAGTGGCAAATCCATTCGGCCTGCGGAAGGCAGGGCTCCTCGGATGGCCGAAATATGCCGGATCAGAGGTGCGCTGCTGGGCTCGCGCGACTGCGAGGATGGAGCGTGGCACAGAGCGTAGGCCCAGGGTGGCGGGAGCGCAAAGCGGCGTTTCGGTTGGTCGTCGCGGCGACGTGACGTCCTCAAACCCTGCCTGCGTCGAAGGCCACGGCGCACAACGGAAGCGCATCCCTGAAGGTGGGCCTCGGTTTCACGCACCTGCGCGCATCAATGGGCTCCTCCAGCGGACGCACCAGGCTTCACCTTCTTCGCGACAAGAAGCGCGACAGCCGCGATGGCCAGGAGCACGCCGATGACCGCGAAGGCATCGCTGAAGCCCAGGATCAGCGCCTGCCGCCGAACGACCTGCCCCAGTTGAACGATCGCCTTAGACTTAGCGGCTGCGTAGTCCGAAACACCGTGGGACATGAAGTAGCCCGTCAATTGGTCGATCCGCTGGCGGACCTCTTCGCGGCCGATATTCACCGCCTGGCCGATGATGTTCGAGTGGTACTGCTCGCGCTTGGTGAGGACGGTCGGAGGGTCGCGGTGCCAACTGCCCCGCCAAGGTTGCGAAGCATGTTCGAGAGGCCCGAGGCGGATCCCGCGTCCTGCGGCGTGATGTCCGCGGTCGAGATCGTGCTGATCGGGGTCAGCACCAGGGCCTGGCCGATGGCGCGGACGATGTTCGGGATGAAGAACTGATCACCCGCATTGTCCAAGGACAACGTCACGTTCATGAAGCAGCTCGCCGCGAAGATGCTCAGGCCCACCAGCCCAACGTAGCGGGCGTCGAAGCGCTTCATCAGCATCGGAACGAGCGGGATGATGAGAAGCTGCGGAATGCCTGTCCACGCCAGCACGAAGCCGATCTGCTCGGCATTGTAGCGCTGGACCTGACCGAGGTACTGCGGGAGCAGGTAGACCGCTCCGAAGAGCGCAAAGCCGACCAGGGTGTTGGCGAACGTTCCCACCGCGAAGTTACGCTGCTTCAGTAGCCGGAGGTTCACGAGGGGCTTCTTCGTCGTGAGCTCGATCCAGACGAAGGCCGCCAGGAACACGGCAGCGACAATCGCGAGCCGGACGATGAAGGGCGACGCAAACCAGTCGTCCTTGTTGCCCTCCTCAAGCACTGTCTGGAAGGAGGCAAGACCGATCGCCATGGTGACGATCCCGAACCAGTCCCCCTGCTTGAGCAGGTCGAGCCGCATCGGGCTCGCCTCCAGTGTCACCGCGAGCGCCGCGACCATCACCGCGCTGGGAACCGAATTGATGTAGAAGATCGACTGCCACCCGTAGTTCTCGGTCATGTAGCCGCCGATCGTCGGCCCGATTGCCGGGGCGAAGGTCACCGCGACCGCGAACATGGCGAGGCCGATTGGCTGCTGCGCTTTCGGCAGCTTGGTCAGCGTCATGGTGAAGGCCATCGGGATCAGCACACCGCCGACGAAGCCCTGGAACCCGCGCATCACGATCATGGAGCCGAGATCGTGGCTGAAGGCGCAGGCGATCGAGAACAGCGGGAACAGGACGGAGTTCGCCAGTATGTATCGCCGGAACGAGAACACCCGGCTGAGTGTCTGTCCGGCGACATATTGAGCGACGTCAGTGGCTTATGATTCAAGGCGGCCTGTGTGGAGGCTGCCGATGTGGACGACCGAGAACCGGGCCCGCTACGATCGAAGCGAGCTTCGTTATCCGAGCGACCTGACGGATGACGAGTGGGCGCTGATTGAGCCTCTGATCCCTCCAGCCAAGCGCGGCGGCGGCAAGCGCAGCGTCGACATGCGGGCGGTGGTGAACGGCCTGATGTACGTGCTGAGCACGGGCTGCCAATGGCGGGCGATCCCAAAGGATCTGGCGGCGCGCTCGACGGTACACGATTACTTCGACCTCTGGGACTATGACGGCACGCTGGAGCGGATCCATCACACGCTCTACGTCGCCTGCCGGGAGCGGGTGGGTCGGGAGGTCAGCCCGACGGCAGCCATCATCGACAGCCGATACGCCAGGGAGAAACCACCCGAGATCATGACGGTGATCTCTGCCGTCGCATGACCTGGAAATGCCATGAGTGCCACCCCGAAGCTGAATGCCAATCTGGCCATGAAACGTGTCAGCATCGTCCGTACCTTTTTGTTGTCCACGGGGGGAGCCACGTTCCTCGGCCTACTCGCCCTTCTCGCCTCTCTGCCGAAGGATGAAGCCATGGCCCAGGCCCCTCCTCCTGATCTCGTGCGCGAGATCGCGCCGACAGGAACGCTGCGAGCCGCCATCAACTACGGCAACGTCGTCCTTGCCCAAAAGGGGACAGACGGGGAGCCCGGCGGCGTCTCGGCAGCACTGGCCCGCGAACTCGGCCGCCGGCTGAACGTGCCCGTCACCTTCACAACCTTCGATACCGCCGGCGCGGTCGTTGAGGCTCTGGACGGTCCAAAGACGTGGGACATGGCCTTTCTGGCGATCGATCCGCACCGCGCCGAGACAGTCGCCTTCAGCCCACCCTACGTGATCATCGAAGGGACCTACATGGTCCCCGCTGGATCGCCGATCACACAGAATGATCAGGTCGACCGGCCGGGTGTGCGGATCGCGGTCGGTCGCAACACGGCCTACGATCTGTACCTCGGCCGCCATCTCAAGGCTGCCGAGCGCGTCTTCGCGCCGACCTCGCTCGATGCCGTCGCGGTGTTCGCGCGAGACCACCTGGAGGCCGTCGCTTCCGTCCGCCAGCCGCTCGAAGCCTATGCGCGTGAGCATGCAGGTGTTCGCGTTCTCCCAGGTCGGTTCATGGTGATCGAACAGGCCGTCGCCATGCCTCGGGGGCGAGAGAAGACGGCTGCCTACATCAGCCAGTTCATTGAGGAGATGAAGGCCTCAGGCTTTGTTGCGGAGGCCCTGGTGAGTAGCGGGCAGCACGACGCTGCGGTCGCTCCGAAAGCGCGCTTCCCATAGCAGTTCAGGTTCCGTAACGCCCAACCTGCGAGCGCCGCCGCGCTGCAGTTTTTCGGCTCACGCGGGGGGCTTCACCGGCGGGGCGGCGGGGTCGGCCCGCGCCAGGATGATGTCGGCGAGCGCGTGGTAGAGCCCGCCCTGGCAGACGAGCTTCGAGGCCGCGTCGGCGATGAGCGCGGCGATCATCAGGGGGATCATCATGGCGTGGTCCTGGGTCATCTCGGTGACGATGACGAAGGAGGTGATCGGCGCCTGCAGGACGCCCGTCAGGTAGGAGACCATGCCGACCAGCACGAGCGCGCCGATCGAGACGCCGGGAAACAGGCCGTGGAACTCGGCGCCAAGCCCGGCCCCGACCGCCAGCGAGGGCGCGAACAGCCCGCCCGGGATGCCGCTGATCGAGGTCAGGACGGTCGCGACGAACTTCAGCGGCGCAAAGTCACCGGGCGCTGGCACGTCCCCGTGCAGGATGGCGCGGGCCTCCTCGTAGCCGGTGCCGTAGACGGCGCCGCCGGAGGCGAGCCCGCAGAGCGCGACGCCGAGCCCGCACAGCATCGCGAAGGCGACCGGGCGCCGCCCGATCAGGGCGCCCGCCCGGCCCGGCAGGCCGCGCCCGAACAGGATCACGACGCGGCTGAACAGGCCGCCGCCGAGCCCGCCGAGCCCGCCGATCAGCGGCACCACGATCCAGCCCGCCCCGATCGCGAGCGTCGCGTCGGTCGTGCCGAAATAGGTGTAGTTGCCCACGAGCCAGAGCGAGGTCAGGCCCGCCGCAACGATCGCCGCCACGATCAGGCCGGTGGTGCGGGCCTGATAAGTCTGACCGAGTTCCTCGATGCCGAAGACGATGCCGGCGAGCGGCGTGTTGAAGGCCGCCGCCACGCCGGCCGCGCCGCCCGCCAGGAGCAGGCCCGGCAGGCGCTTCGGTGAAAGGTGACCGGCCGCCGCCATGATGGCGGCGCCCACCTGGACGGTCGGCCCCTCGCGCCCTGCCGAGGCTCCGCAGAGGAGGCCGAGCGTCATCACCGCGATCTTGCCGAAGGCGACCCGCAGCGAGACCAGGGCGTGGCGGAACCGCGGGTCCTTGCTATGGCGCGCCGCGATCACCTGCGGGATGCCGGAGCCTTGCGAGTTCGGGAAGACTGTGCGGGCGAGTCGTGTCCCGAGGCCGAAGCCGGCGGGCGTCATGACGAGCGCGATCAGGGGCGAGACGGACAGGATCTCTTTGAAGGTCCACTGCGCCGCGTCCGCGAGCTTCGCCATCAGCACGGCGGCGAGCCCGACGCAGATGCCGCTGAGGAGGAACAGGAGGCGCCGGCGCCAGATCGCGAAGGCATCGACGGAGGCCCCGCGCAGGCGCGCCATCGAGCGGCGGTGGAGGATGCGTCGCGGCATGTCTCAACTCGGTCCGGCGTTCGCGGCAGCGAGGGCGAGTAGCTCGGCTCCTAATCCGCCATTCTTACCCGTTATCCGCGCGAACCGCGCCGGCGGCACACAAGCCAGGGGGTTGGGCTCCATAACGCCCAATCCGCGCAGGCCGCGGACATGGCGGTCGAGTTGAGCTGGCGAGAGATCGCGACGCTCGCAGGCCGTCGCCGGTATGCGCAGACTGTCCTCCGCGTCTTGGGGCGTCCGTCCAGCTACGCACGGCCCGTCCGGCGGCGCTCTCGCAGGGAGGTATGAAGGGCGGCAAGCGTCCTTTGTTGGCCCAGTGTCGGGGCGCGGCCTGCAACGTAGTTGAGCGTCACCAGAGTGATCTGCAGGGCCGTGCTCGGGTCGCGCCCATCACGGCGCGCCTGCTCAATGATGCAGGCGACGTTCTCCATGGCCTCCGCGGTCGCTTCGTAGCCGTGCATCTCATACCAACCAGCGGTGAGGGAGACTCACGGGGTTTATCCGGTGCGGCAGCCGTGATTCGATGAGGCGAACCGGGAGGGTTCGCCATGTCCGCTGCCGTGCCGCTGCGCGAGGACTTCCACGCCGATGACCTGCGTCGGCTGGCCCGAGCGAGCCGGGATGCCGGCCAGAGCCGTCGGCTGTTGGCGCTGGCGACGATCTACGAGGGCGGCAGCCGGATGGATGCGGCCCGGACCGGGGCGGTGGGCCTGCAGACGGTGCGCGACTGGGTACTGGCCTTCAACGCCGCCGGACCAGCCGGGCTGATCGACCGCAAGGCGCCGGGCCAGAAGCCGAAGCTGAATGCCGCCCAGCGGCAAGCGCTGGCGCAGGTGATTGAGGAAGGGCCGGATCCGGAGCGGCATGGCGTGGTGCGCTGGCGGCTGAAGGATCTGGCCGCCTGGGTCTATGCCAGCTTCGGGGTCAGCCTGGACGAGAGCACCCTCGGCCGCACGGTTAAGCGAATGGGCTTTGCCAAGCTCTCGGCACGCCCTCGCCATCATGAGCAGGACCCAGCCGCCTTGGCGGCGTTCAAAAAAGCCTGCCCGCCACTGTGAGCGCGATCCGCGCGGGCTTGCCGCCTGGCACGGCCATTGAGCTGTGGTGGCAGGATGAGGCCCGCATCGGCCAGAAGAACACCCTGCCGCGCCGCTTGCGCCCGCCGTGGCAGCCGCCCCTCGGCACCCAAGGATCAGCGCACGGCCTACGCTTACATCTTCGGGGCGATCTGTCCGGAGAAGGGCAAGGGTGCCGGCCTCGTCCTGCCCCACTGCGACAGCGAGGCAATGAGCCTGCATCTGGCTGAGATCAGCCGCAGCGTCGATCCCGATGCCCACGCCGTGCTGATGTTGGATGGCGCGGGCTGGCACAGCGCCCACAACGTCATCGTGCCCGCCAACATCACTCTGCTGCCGCTGCCGCCCTGCGCACCCGAACTCAACCCGGTCGAGAACGTCTGGCAATTCCTCCGCGACAACTGGCTCGGCGACCGGATCTTTGGCTCCTACGACGACATCGTCGGCCGCTGCTGCGAGGCCTGGAGCCGCCTCATCGACCAGCCCTGGAAGATCATGTCCCTCGGCCTGCGCGACTGGGCCTATCGGTTATGATCAACACCGATTGGTATCACACCTCAGATGCCTCCAACCAACTGACACGCTCGTCCGTGGCTGCGCCTCGCCTTTGCCGCGGTTGGTCGTCCTGTGTTCAGGTCACCGGGGGGCTGCCTCCCAGGCGCTTCGGATGCTTCTCGCCCTACTCGATGCAGAGGTTTGAGAACATCAGCACCTTCCGGCCGATGTCGAAGGTCGTGTGCTTGCTGGTTGCAAACAGCTTCAGAAGCGGCTCGAGGTCCTCGGCATGCGGCTCCAGGATGTACTCCTCGACGCCGTTGTCGAGGATGAGCTGCAGGGTGAAGAGTCCCTCCTTGCCGCGCTCCTGCTCTTGCCAGGACGCCTGCATGTTGGTGACTTGCCGAACTCGGAAGGCGTGCTCCGTCTGACCGGAAGCTTGCTGTCTTTGATCTGCCATGACCTCGCTCCAGGGTAATTACCCACGGGGTGCGCCTGAGCGCGGCGTGCGGCAGGCGACGGGCCTGGAGGTGCCCCGCCTCGCCACTTGCCGGGAGCCGGTATCACTGATTC
>NZ_JBAWTG010000104.1:0-15816 GCF_037106235.1 Methylobacterium nigriterrae
AGGCACCCGGATGCGAGCGCGAGCCGTACGGCGCGGGCAAGACTGGTGTGGATCAGCGACATCGGCTCCTCGCGTCAGCTCCGACCCGAGTGGCCCGGCTCTGCTGGTTAACGGAAGCTTAACAGCACGTTTCGGCGGGCTGGGGTAGCCAGCCGAATGGCCGAGACGGCACTGGGCGACATGAGCCTATTCAGCTGATGCGGCACGGCCACACGGGACCTGATCTCCGGGGAGAGCGGGTGGTCGGTGTGTGCCCAGCGTCAGACGGCTGCGGGGAACACGTTTCAGCAAAATCAAAGCTCAACCACAGCTTCCCAAGCTGAATGTCGTCGGTTCGATCCCGATCGCCCGCTCCACCTAACCCACTGATCCCGCTGGTGTTCCGATCGACCTGAACGGTCGGGGCGTTCCCCATGTTCCCCATGGTGTTCCCCGCCGTTCCCCATGCGTGCCCGCTCGCGGCTGTCAGGCGAGTGTCGCTGCAGACACAGACCGACGGTGCCTGCGTCCAGGACACATTAGAAGGCGTGGCTCGGAAGCCCTGACCGTGCGCTCGTGGCGATGGCAAGGGTGAGGCGGCCACCTGCCGGGCTCCTCGTCGGCAATCGGCATGCTGGCTCCGGCGACAACCGTCCGGTACCGTCGTGTTCCCGACGGCGCCCGCGCCCCAAAATGCGTCGACGGGAGTGCAGCAGGAGCGGCAGGCGGCCGTCGTGGGTGCATGCTCAAGAGCGTCGGAACCGCTTCGTCGTCAACTCAAGCAATGGCGCCAGATGCGCCGCCCGCCCGGCTCGTCCTGGTGTCCGCGTCCCCGCGCCGTCTGGAGCTCCTGCAGCAGGTCGGCATCGAGCCGGCAGCCCTGCTCCCGACCGAGGTCGACGAGACGCCCCGCAGGTTCGAGTCGCCACGCGAACTGGCCCGCCGGCTTGCCAGGTCGAAACTGGAGGCGGTGCGCGAAGCGGCGCGGAAGCGCGAGGACCTGCAAGGCGCATGGCTCCTGACCGCCGAGACCGTCGTGGCGGTGGGCCGACGCGGGCTGCCGAAGGCCGAGCTCACCGAGGAGGCGGTGGCATGCCTGCGACTGCTCTCGGGCCGCCAACACCGGGTCTACACGCAATCTCGCTGATCACGCCGGCCGACAAGCTCCGCCAGCGCCTCTTGGAGACCCGCGTGCGGTTCAAGCGCCTCTCGCCTGCGGAGCTCCGGACCTACATCGCCTCGGGCCAGTGGCGCGGCAAGGCGGGAGCCTACGCCCTCGACGGATTGGCCGGCGCCTTCGTCGTCAAGCTGGTGGGATCGCAGAGCGCGGTCCTGGGCCTGCCTGTCTATGAGACCGTCGCCCTCCTCGAAGGAGCAGGCTTCCCCGTGGGGCGGGAGCTCGAGGAAGCTCGAATGTGAGAGCGATTGAAACCCGCGCCATCGAGCCGGGCTGTGTCGGAAGGAAGCCCGGCACAGACTCAACCCAGCATCTCAGAAAGGTTCAGGGCAGGGGCACCGGCCGTTCATCGTTCGGGGGATGAACGTGTACGGCCGGTGCCTGCCACTCTGGCTGCTTCGATCCAGGGCGCCGGCCGATGCTGCGCCCCGAGATGTGCAGCGGCAAGCGTTTGAAGCCGACCGAGAGCAATGGCGAGACTCGGAAACCAGCAAGCGTGTCGGTCAGTGCGCCTCGCCAAAGAGCGCCTGAATGAGCCGCCAGAGTTCGCGATGCCCAGCCGTCTGCCCCGCCTGCGTGAGGTAGTCCGGGATCTCGATCTGCTCCTTCCCCTGGCCTGACCGGCCAGCTTCCCGCGCCTCAGAATGCCGCCACTCATGCTCGACGTAGCGGCGCTTCGTGTCTGTGTCGAAGACCAGCCGCCACCGATCCTCGTCGTTGGTGACAGCCTCTTTGGCGGATCGTTGAAGCTCACGGATGAGTAGGGCCATCTGCAGCACTCCTGAGCGGCACGAAGCATATCCGACCTGCGGCCTCGCGCGGTCGTAGGCGTTGGTAGGTGCGAAAGCCTACAACGGGGCCTCGGCCTGTCCGTTGAGGCATCCCGCAGCACACAGCGCCGCCACCTCCCCACAGCCCGACTGTTCGGGTTGGTTTCGGTCAGCGGACAAGCCTGGCTGCGGGCAGGATCTCAGCAGTCCTGCCTGCGCCCCCCTCCGAGTTGTTTGGCGAGTTCCGCCCGCAGGCGCTCTGCCTCGGCTTCGTGCCTCGCGGCTGATGCTGCGATCCACGAGCACAGATGGTCGTAGTACGAGCGGACTGACTGCCTCAGGTGCATCATCGATCCCTCCATCAGAACACCACGCGGAGCACAAGCTTACTCCGAGCTTTCAGTTTCTGACTTCCCCAACTTCTTCACTTTGTATGGACCAAACACAGGGCTTGGCCATAGATCCATTGTCTACATGCTGGAGACGCAATTCGCTCATGTGATCACAACCCTGCAGGCAATGCAGCGCTCATGTGGCGCAGATCCTGGGGCGGCGTCTGCTCCTGGGTCGACACGCCTCGATCAACGGCGCCAGCTTCGAGCACTCCGCATTACCCAGCCTCGCTCCTTCCCGTCAGGAGGGGCGAAACGTCCGCACACGGAAGCGGTTCAAGGCCGAGCAGGCTTTAATCAATACGGGTGACTCCTCGATAATGCCAGGCGGAGGTTAGATGCACCGCAGGATGGACGAAGTTCAACAATCAGAGTACCTTCGATCTTAGCTGGACCCGAACCCGCGGTCCTACCCTCTTACGCCGCGAGGGATTGCTGTGCGAGTTCACATTGTCGATGCTAGTTACTACTGCCACGACCGCACGATTGCATATCTGCCGGGCTCGTCTGCACCATCCGGCGAGATTGAATGCATAGACATTTCTAAGAAATCGGATCTAATTTATTTCTATCTTTACATCTTTTGATGTTAATGAATATATCTGTTGGTGTGATCTTGTCATGATATCCAGATCGACCATCGCTAATTTATGTTATTTTGAACGTCCTCACTCAAGCGAGTGTAGTTCACCCCGTAGCTGCTGTTTGTGTCAGGTGCCTGTGCTCCGTGAGATTCATCCAACAGGGCGGTTTCCGCAGCGGGTGTTCAGTTCCTGGCTGAGGGAAAAGACGGCTCTCCTTGTCCGGACCGCGGCAAAGCCAGAAAACCACTCCCAAAGCGGGATTTGGACCGCGGACACTAACACGAGCTCCGCCTCGCCCGAGGAGCAGCTCGCCCAGAGACCCTCATGTGCGAGAGCGAACAAGCAATGGACGATTTCCAACCTTTGACGCTCCATGTTCCGGAGCCAGCGGTGCGGCCGGGCGGTGTCCCAGATTTTTCTAACGTCAAGATTCCCAGGGCTGGAGCGGTGCCGCGTCCCGACATTGACATCGGTTCTGAAGTCATCCGCGATCTGGCATTCTCGATCATTCGTGTACTCAACCGGGAAGGTGAGGCCGTCGGGCCGTGGTCCGGCTTGCTCAGCGACGATGAGCTCCGCGAAGGCCTGCGCCACATGATGATCTTGCGAACCTTCGACGCCAGGATGCTCCTCAGCCAGAGGCAGGGCAAAACGTCTTTCTACATGCAGCACCTCGGTGAAGAGGCCATCAGCTGCGCCTTCCAGAAGGCGCTCTCACCCGGTGACATGAACTTCCCGACCTATCGCCAGGCAGGGCTTCTGATCGCAAGCGGGTATCCGCTCACTGAGATGATGTGTCAGATCTACTCGAATTCGAAAGATCCATTGAAGGGTCGCCAGTTACCTGTGCTCTACTCTTCGAAGGCGCATGGCTTTTTCACCGTCTCCGGCAACCTCGCTACACAGTATATACAGGCCGTTGGCTGGGCGATGGCCTCCGCGATCAGGAATGACACGAAGATCGCGGCTGCTTGGATCGGGGACGGCTCAACGGCGGAGTCGGATTTTCACGCCGCACTCGTCTTCGCCTCGACCTACAAAGCCCCGGTCGTGCTCAATATCGTCAACAATCAATGGGCGATCTCGACCTTTCAGGGCATTGCCCGAGGTGGCGCTGGGACCTTCGCAGCACGAGGCCTAGGTTTTGGCATTCCATCGCTCAGGGTGGACGGCAACGATTACCTCGCTGTCCACGCCGTGGCGAAGTGGGCGATCGAGCGGGCCCGACGCAATCTCGGGCCGACGCTCGTGGAGTATGTGACCTACCGCGTGGGCGCTCATTCGACCTCGGATGATCCATCGGCCTACCGGCCGAAGACGGAGTCCGACGCCTGGCCTCTTGGAGATCCAGTCATCCGGTTGAAGAACCACCTGATCCTACGCGGGCTATGGTCCGAGGAGCGGCACAAGCAGGCGGAAGCCGAGATCCTCGATACGGTGATCGCTGCGCAAAAGGAGGCGGAGAGCTATGGCACGCTCCATTCTGGGGCGAGGCCGTCGGCACAGGAGATGTTCGAGGGCGTCTATGCCGAAATGCCACCGCACTTGCTCCGGCAATGTCAGCGAGCGGGAGTCTAGGCCATGCCGCGCATGTCGATGGTCGAGGCCATACGCGATGCAATGGACGTGATGATGGCGCGTGATGAGACCGTCGTGATTTTCGGCGAGGACGTCGGTTATTTCGGTGGTGTATTCCGCTGCACCTACGGCCTCCAGCAGAAATACGGCACGTCACGCTGCTTCGACACGCCGGTCAGCGAGTCCGGCATCGTGGGCACGGCTGTTGGCATGGCCGCGTACGGCCTGCGGCCCTGCATCGAGATCCAATTCGCCGACTACGTGTATCCGGCCTACGATCAGATCGTGTCGGAAGCCGCCCGGCTGCGGTATCGCTCGAATGGCGAATTCACCTGCCCCTTGGTCATTCGGATGCCGACAGGCGGCGGCATCTTTGGCGGTCAGACCCACAGCCAGAGTCCGGAATCGCTTTTCACCCACGTCGCCGGCCTCAAGACCGTCGTGCCGTCGAACCCGTACGATGCCAAGGGGCTCCTGATCGCCGCGATCGAGGACCCGGATCCCGTGATCTTCCTTGAACCGAAACGGCTCTACAATGGACCTTTTGACGGGCATCACGATCGTCCCGTCACGTCGTGGTCGAAGCACGAGGCAAGCGACGTGCCGGGCGGCCACTTCACCTTGCCGCTCGGCAAGGCCTCTGTTGTCCGTGAGGGAACGGCCGTGACCGTTCTAGCCTACGGAACGATGGTGCATGTCGTGCAAGCGGCCGCTGCGGAGACGGGCATCGACGCCGAGATCATCGACCTGCGCACTCTTCTCCCGCTCGACCTCGACACAGTCGTGGACTCTGTCCGCAAAACCGGCCGCTGTGTGATCGTCCACGAGGCCACGTTGACCTCGGGGTTTGGCGCCGAACTGGCGGCACTCGTCCAGGAAACCTGTTTCTTCCACCTCGAGGCGCCAATCGCGCGTGTTGCCGGATGGGACACGCCCTATCCGCACGCGCAGGAGTGGGACTATTTCCCGGGTCCGGATCGGGTCGGGCGCGCGCTGCTCGAGACGGTGGAGGCCTGACATGGGTGAGCACGTGATCACTATGCCCGATGTTGGCGAGGGGATCGCTGAAGCCGAATTGGCCGAGTGGTACGTGAAGGTGGGCGAATTCGTCCGCGAGGACGCCGTGCTGGCCGATGTCACCACCGACAAAGCGACTGTGGAGATCCCCTCGCCGGTGACGGGACAGGTCGTTTGGCTGGGAGCCAAGATCGGCGAGGTGGTCGCTGTGGGTGCTCCCCTGATCCGTTTGTCGATGGATGCCGAGAGCAACGGTAGTGAGACTCATGGAGACTTGGCCGCCGGCGGTGCGCGGTCCGGAGCGGTACAAGCCGGGCTTAGCGCTGTCGACCACAGGCTCGGCTGCGCCGGCGAACCGCCTGCCGAGAGCTCGACATCGATTGCATCGACGGACCCCAGTCAGGTCTCCGAGACCCAGTGGAAGGGCTCGTCAGGCGCGCGTAGCAAGGGCGAGAAGCCGATGGCCTCGCCGGCTGTGAGGCTCAGGGCACGCAAAGCCGGGATTGATCTCGGGCAGGTGCACGGCTCCGGCCCCTTGGGCCGCGTGACCCACGAAGATCTGGACGCCTATCTAGCCCGTGGTGCGCAAGAGGCCAGAACACCCAACCTCGTCCCCAATACATCGGTCGAGCACATCAAGGTCACGGGTGTTCGCCGCAGGATCGCGGAGAAGATGGCGGTCGCATCCTCGCGCATTCCCCACATCACCTATGTGGAGGAGATTGACGTCACGACACTGGAGGACCTGAGGGCCACGCTGAACGCGAACAGGCGAGCGGACCGACCAAAACTCACGCTGCTTCCGCTCCTAATGCGGGCCCTGGTGAGAGCCGTTGCCGAACAGCCGCACATGAATGCGCTCTATGAAGACGAAGCCGGCATCATCCACCAACACGGTGGCGTGCATATCGGCATCGCGACGCAGACGCCTTCGGGCCTCGTCGTGCCCGTGGTCCGGCATGCGGAGGCGCGGAATCTCTGGAGCTGTGCGGCAGAGCTACACCGCCTCGCGGAGGCGGCCAAAGCGGGCAAGGCGTCGCGACAGGAATTGGGCGGCTCGACCATCACCGTCACCTCACTCGGCGCCCTTGGCGGCCTTGCTTCGACCCCGATCATCAACCATCCCGAAGTCGCGATCATCGGCGTCAACAGGATCATAGTACGGCCGGTATGGAGCGGGGCGACATTCATCCCACGCAAGATGATGAACCTGTCGTCCAGCTTCGATCATCGCGTCATCGATGGCTATGATGCAGCTGCATTCATCCAGCGCATCAAGTCGCTTCTAGAGACTCCGGCGCTGATCTTTGTGGAGGCTTAAGTCGCCAACGCATCGTGTCGGAAGCATGCCCACAGTACCTGCTTCGCTGGCGCGACCGGGCGACTCGGACACCGGCGTAGGCTGGAGTGTTGCGGGCGGCACCACGTTGATCGCCGCTAACGAAATGCCCCGCGAGCCGTGAGGCTGCGGGGCGAGTGGTTTTAATCTGGGAGAACTCACCGCCAACGCAGAAGTGGGTCAGGACGCGCCGGCGGCACCACGTCAGGACCATCATCCTGACAGCCTCAGGATGCTACGGCGCACCGGGTTTCACACTCACGCAGGTGAAACGCGGCGGGACAACAAAGAGCCCCGCGAGCCAAAGTTGCGGGGCGAGGCACGTTGGGCGGAAAGCCCCCACCGGCATCGATCGGGGATGATGTCCGCCGGTGGTGTCTGTGCCTGACGGTCCTATCGTGAGCCCGTAGCGCGTGATGGCGTTCGCAACGGTGAAGTGCGAGGTGCATGGGGAAACCCCACGGGTGCTCAGTCCGCGGGGCTTCCCTTGGCGGTGAGACCTGGGCGGCTAGGCTGGGCTCACGCCAGTAGACTGCACGCGCATTGCGTCTACGGCCATGCGGTCGCGACAACCTTCAGGATGAGCGTCACGACGCGAAGGTATGAGCCGGCACGAAAAACCCGCCGCGGCTGGGCCGGTCGGGCTGAAGTCGCGCAGGCAAGTCGGTGCTGCGCGGGAGAGTGGCAGCTGGCGTCGCTGTAGGGATGGCTGCCGCGAACGCAAAAAGCCCACTGCGGCGAGCCGGGAGGTCGACGATGCTCGTCAGCCCGCTGAAGTCACATCGAGCTCGTCGGTTCGCTCACGCTTCGTTCTGCGCCTGCCGGTACGCCAGCCGCATCTCCGCCACCCGGCGCGCCTTGCCGACCGCGCCCCGCGAGTAGCGCTGCGTGGTCGCGGCCTGGGCGTGCGCCGCAGCCGAGCGGATGTGGCCGAGGTTGGCGCCGGCATTCTCGGCCTCGGTAATGGTGCGCTCCCGCGTACTCTCGTGACGCGGGAAGTTTCAGAACCAGCTGTGGGTAAAAATGTGGGTGCTTGGGTGCAGCTCTATGCCGATTCCGGCCCGTCGGCGCCGTTAGAAACGGCGCAGCCAAAGAAACTGCCGACCGGGATTACCCTTTGAATTCAAAGGGTTTGATGGTCGGAGCGAGAGGATTCGAACCTCCGACCCCTAGTCCCCCAGAACTGCCGCACCCGTCCCGTATTAGTCAGAGTGGTCCAGAAGCTCTTGTTTTTTCAGGCCGCCTCACCGCATCCTGTGCAAAATGGGTCCAAACGGTCCGGCACAGTCCGGGCCTTTTGGACCCAAATCAGACCCAAACGCGAGCCCTAGTCGGCTGTTGGGTCCAACGCCGCGGGGCTGGGTCCATGCCGAAAGAGCTACTAACCGACGCGCGGGTGAAGGCTGTGGCCCCACCTTCAAACGGCATCCTCGAACTTTGGGACACGCGGTGTGCCGGCCTGTGCCTCCGTGTGATGCCTACAGGCCTGAAATCGTGGACGGTGCGCTACACGCCGCAGGGTGGCAGCAGTAAGCGGCGGGAGCGGATTGGCGCGTATCCTACCGTCAGCCTGTCAGATGCGCGGGAACGCGCAAACCGCATCCGGATGCAGGTGGACGATGGCGCTGATCCGTCGGCCGAGCACGCTGCGGCGGTTCAGGAGCGTCGTGCCGAGGAGGAGCGGAAGGCGCTCACGTTCGCGGAGTTAGCCGACTTCTACGTCGAAAAGTACGCCAAGCGCGAGAAAGCCTCGTGGCAAAATGACGCAGGATATCTGAACCGCCACGTTCGGGAGCCTTGGGGCCGCCGGCCAGCGAGCGCCATCACGAAGCAAGACGCTGCCCGCTTGCTCTTCGACGTGAAGGAGCGGACGCCTGTCGGCGCGAACCGCACCCGATCGGTGCTGGCGAAGCTCTTCTCCTGGGCGGTGGACGAGGGCCTGCTCGACACTAGTCCCATGGTCGGCGTGAAGAAGCCAGCCAAGGAGGGAAAGGGTAAGACGCGCACCCTCACAGATGACGAACTTCGCATCTTCTGGCGGGCCCTGGATACCGCCCCGCTCTCAGCGAGCGTCGTCTCAGCACTTCGCGTCCTCATGCTTCTCGGGCAGCGCCCTGGCGAGATTGCCGGGCTTCAGCGGAGCGAGCTTGTGAACCTTGGTCGTCCGAAGGATGCGCGCATCGAGTTTCCGCCAGAGCGAATGAAGGCGCGGCGACCGCACGTGGTTCCCCTTCCCTCGATGGCGCTCGACCTCATCACAGCTTCGTTGAAGGCGGACGATCGCGCCGAAGGGTTCGTCTTCGTCAGCCGCTATGCCGACAAGCAGCGGCTCGCGCGGCACTCGCTGTCACAAGCCATGGGGCGTGTTATCGCCGGCCTCGAACCAGAGGGAAATGATGCTTATACCGTTCGCAGGTTGCAGTCGGATCCCCCAACTCCGCACGATCTGCGGCGGACGGTAGCGACGCGGCTAGCCGAGCTTCGCATCCCCCGTGAGGATCGCCTAGCCGTTCTCGCCCATACTTGGGGCGACGTTCACGAGGCTCATTATGATCGGTACGAGCGGCTTCGAGAGAAGCGTATCGCGCTTGACGCTTGGGAGCGACATCTGCGAGCTGTGCTCTCCGTAGAGCATTCCAGCGCATCCATTGTGCCGTTCGTCGGAGTGCATGCGTGACTCACGACGACCAGAACACCAACCGCATCGCTTGGGCGAGAATTGCCGCGATCCTCGGTGTCGACGAGGATGATGCCTCGACCCGCGGAAGATGCGAGGCGGCCGCTGCTGAATGGCGAGATCTTTCTGTCAGCAACGTTGTGCCATCGGCAGATCTAAAGAATGATCTCGCCGAAATCGCAGTTGTGAGCATCCAGCTCGCAAGGAAGCTAGAGAAAGTCAGAGACCATGCCGCCATCGGCGTAAATCTTGTCAGCAACGATCTTCCAATTTCGCTGACTGATGATAGAAATCCCTTCGCCGATCAACATTTATTTGCAATTGTCAGAGCTGGCGTCCTTTGCAAGAACATCGCAGCCAAGATGAAGACACCTAGAGGTCCGAAGGGCGATGCTGGCAGGCGCATTAGCTGGGAGATTGCCACACGAATTTATGAAGAAAAAACGAAATGCCAAGCGGGCTTCGGCAGAACTGCCGACCAGTCCAGTATCAACGGGCCGTGGGTCGAGTTTATGAAGGTTTTTTCTGTGCTCGCCTTTCCAAAACTTATACCAGATCTTGCTGCCTTCGATGCATTTCTAAGAGCGCGAGCAAAGATGATTAAGCGCGGCCTTGATCCGATAGATGCCCTCGTTTTCGGGGGCTAATTCGCTGCGCCGAGCCGAAATAGCGCAACGTCACAGGCTGAACGCCTCTGGGCATTGTGGGGCCGTCCAGAACAAACGGGACGGTTCACATGACAACGATCGATCGCATTGTTCGAGAGCGGGAGGTCCGGGAAATTACCGGGCTGGCCCGAAGTGTACGCGCCTTACTGATCAAGGATGGTCGCTTCCCCGCGCCCCTCCGCATCACTGAGCACCGCGTCGGATGGCGCCTGAGAGACATCGAGGCATGGCTTTCCTCACGCGAGCGGGCGACAGGATGACTGCCAAAGTTCCACCCTTCGCTTGCGGGTCCGTCCGCACCATCCGTCCTCAGGCTAACCCGTTACGCAGGCGCCCGGGGCGATGCTTGAGGCCGACCGTGAGCATGTGTTCGGCGATGCGTCTGAGCCGGACCGACAGCGTGTCTACCACGCGAGTGATCAACTCGGTCTTTCCACATTCAAGCTCGGTGGCACGATCTGCGCTCGCCGCAGCACCATCCTGGCGTGGATCGAGAAGCAGGAGCGCGTGATATGACCGCTAACCTTCGCGAAGCGTTCCACATAGCAGTTGTTGCCTACCTTGAATGGAGACGATGGAACGAGGATCAGCGGACGTGGGGATCGTTCGTCGATGAAAATGGAAAGCGCGATTATGATCCTGAACCGATGGTTGAATTTTTCGGAAGGGAGCGCAGATTATCAGAAATATGCAGTTATACTCTAGCGATCAAAGACGATCTCCCGCCGCATATGCAGGAGCTGTTTCGTTTGGTTGATTCGTATGAGCCGGTATTGCCGGATCTGTATTCGACTGCCGCGAAGGAGCTTTCAGAGTGCATCCAGAGTGAACTAGAGGAACAACGTAGATCTCCTATCGTCAATCCATCACTTGTAGATAGAATTCGTGAGCGTTCTTTTCATGAGGGGGTGTGCGCCGCTTATCAGGCGGTAAGCCAGAATTTCGCTGGCGAGCTGGAAACCCGATGAGGAGCGAGTATATGACCGCGGTCGTACTTCCCTTCCGCTTCGCCCGGCGCTTTCCACAGATCCAGAGGACGGCCGGCTACATGACCACAGTGCCGGCCAACCACGCTGAGGGGCACCTGCGTGAGCAGCTTCGACGCCTAGAGGATAGCCTTCGCAAGAAGGGCGTCGCTGAGCCTCTGATCCGCTCAGAGGTAGCGTCCTACGAAGGCGCTATTCGTGCCCACCTCTGGCGGCTTCTCATCAGCCATGGGGGCGCGGCATGAAAGGACCCGATCACAAGGGCAATTCGAGTAAGCGTGCTCCCTTCGTGTCACTGCCCCTCTGGCTCATGGAAACAGCTGCGTGGAAACACCTCAGCGCGGAAGCAAGGGCGCTTTATGTCGAGCTAAAGGCGCAATACAAAGGCATCAACAACGGCCGGATCGTCTTCTCGACCCGTCAAGCAGCCAAAGCACTGAACCTCAGCAAAAACACGACGGCCGCTCTCTTCCGGGAATTGCAGGAGCACGGATTCATCGAGCGAATGATCTGCGGGAGCTTCGAGAATCGTAAGGATCGAAAGGCGAGCGAATGGCGGCTGACTGAGCACGTTTGCGACGTCACTGGCCAGCTCGCCAGCAAGGAGTTCGCCAGCTGGAGAGAAGGAAGCAGTTTCACGGTACCGCGAGAGGGACAGGGTGCCTCTCAGACGGGACAGGGTGTCCCTCACCGGGGACTGTATGGAGCACATAAGCCTAGAGCTGTCCCTCAAGGCGCACTGTGAAACAGGATTTGGCCCTTTCACAGTCCCGCTAGAGGTACACATCTAATCTACCAGGGAGAGAGCGCAGCGAGCGCCACACCTCCCTATCCAGCCATCACCAATTCGAGATCGGCCGTGGGATTCGCGGCTGTGCGACCTCGCGCCATCGAGGAGAGGAGAAAGCTATGCCGAAGGGAAAAAGAGATGTTGGGTTTCGCAGCGCGAATGGGCGTGAGGATTACCTGATCGCGAGAGCGCTATTCGTCGCTGCCCGACAGATCGACTCGGAACGATATGGCGCCCACTCGGATGCGCATGGGATGCGTGAATTGCTCGGAAAATGCTTCGGACAATACCTCGACCTTTTCGAGAATACCGAGATTTTCCAGCGCGCTGTGAGCTTGGGCTACGTGCCCGCTGAGGGCGCCTCCTATGACGAAGCCGCGAAATACGTGACAGCCAAAGAGCAGCAAGCGGCAGCCTACGACTACAAAGACCTTCCTTTCTGATCGGAGAAAATGGCCAAGGAAGTGCCTGCCCCTGCTCACACTCCTCGGCCTCACCACCGCAATCCGGAGAAAGGTGCGTGGTCACGATCACGAATATCACCCTTTCCGTTCGAGAGCGCGATCACCGGCGGGTTCGGTCCAGTCACGCTGGCGAGTGCAGGTTATGCGCCCCGTGGATTCTGTGCGGCAGCAGGTCTCTTCGAAGGCCGGTCGCACCCTGATCACCGCCGAACCCGCCGAGCCTCTGCTGCACGCCTTTCAGTGCTTTCCCTTGCCTGAATTTGGAGACGCTAACATGCCTGATTTTAACTCCGTTCCCTCACTTGCACCGCGAGCTGAAAAGCCAGCGCAGACGATTGGAGGCGGCTATTTCATTCTTCGACGTGCCAAGAAGGGCCGACGCCTGACGCTGATCGGCCGCTGCCCCTTCGAGCACGGCAGCCTCAAGGAGGCAGAGGCACAAGCGGAAGTTCTCGCGGCGCGGACCGGCGGCGAATTTGCGGTATTCCGGCAGGTCGGCACGGTGATGCCGCCGGCCACTTCGGAGATTGAGCAGGTCGCGGCTGTTCCGTCGCCTACCGACCCCATCCCCAACGCCCCTGAGCCGGCATCCAAACCGGCCGTGATCGTGGAACGCCGCCGTAAGAGCGCCATCAGCCCGCACAGGGCGATCAGCCAGGGCGGGCACGTCTGAGGGACCATCGTTGGCTTGGCTCAGATGCATGAAGGCACAGAGGACAGCCCGCGAGTCCTCCAGATCGGCATCGAGCGCATGAAGTCTTTGGCGCAGTGCTGATTCCGCTCGCGAATTTCAGCGGTCGAATCGTTCGGGCCGACCATTCCGGTTCATCCTCGGAATGAGGCCGCCAGCATCGCTCATTAGATCCGTTCACCGCGCTGATCAGGCCGCCTGATCTGGCCAGCGCGGCGTCTCCGCTGCCCCGAATAACTCCGGCGCTCCACGCTTTGCCATCCGCTTTGACTTGAGCGCCACAACTCCCAAGCGAGTAAAACGATGTCTCAGCACACTTGGTCAGTGCGTCGCCGCCAGGAGAAGCGGCGCCTTTCTGATGCGCTTTTCCGCGAGGCACATCCATGGTGTGCACGCTGCCAAGCCGAAGGTCGCAACATATCATCTGTGCTCTGCACCCCAGCCGGCCATCAGCCCCGCGAAGCCCTCTGCCGACGCCACCACGCGGTGGTGAGCAAAGCATTGACTACGAACTCGTTCGAGGCCCTGGGGGGTAGGAAAAGTCTGGGAAATTAAAGGCGCCTACCGCACCGGGTTTCATTCGCGGAGATTTTTTCCGGGACCAAGAATTTGGAAATCAAGAGAGGCGGATCGATGTCGAATGCGCACGGTGGCCGCAGACCTGGAGCCGGACGGAAACGGCGGCCTCCAGTGGTGCCGAAGCCGGCCTTTTTGGTGCGTGAGCAAATCGAGGAGTTGCCGGATGATGAACTGGGTCGGCAGAGGCGGTGCGTGATGGCGCTCGCCGCATATGGTGCGCGCGACGATGAAATTGGCGCTGCTGTTGGACTGGATCCTGAAGCGCTGGTCGAGCGCCATGGCCGCGATCTCAGGCGCGGACGCCTGATGCTCGGCGTTAACATTCGGCTCGAACTGCTTCGGGCTGCGACAGGCGATGGACGGCCGTGGAGCCTGGGCGCAGCCATCTATGCACTTCGGCATTTCCTCAACACACCATCAGCACCACGCGGCCGCCGCGGCTAAGGGTGGGTTGGCGTGGCGCGCCCTTCTTTCGAGGTCGCTGACATCCTGAACCGGCATGGCGACGCCTACGTGGCGGGTCATCGCCTGAGCCGCGGCCAGCTCAAGGTCATGGGAGCGATCCGAGCCTGCCGCACGGCAGCGCTTGGTGGTCGTGTCGCACGCTGCGAGGGCTGCGACCACATCCAGATCACCTATAACTCCTGTCGCAACCCGCACTGTCCAAAGTGCCAGGGCCAGACCGCACGGGCGTGGCAGGAGCGACGTCAGACCGACCTCCTGCCAGTGCCTGACTACCACGTCGTCTTCACCCTGCCGGCGCCGGTCGCGGCATCGCGTTCGGGAAAAGGCTGTGGTCTACGACTTCCTGTTCCGCACCGCCGCCAATACGCTCCTCACCCTTGCGGCCGATCCGAAGCACCTCGGTGACCGGATCGGCCTCACCGCCGTGCTTCATGCCTGGGGCTCGGCCCTGACCCACCCCCCACATGTCCACATCGTCGTGCCGGGCGGCGGCCTGTCCCCGGACGGCTGACGATGGATCGCTTGCCGGCCGGGCTTCTTCCTGCCCGTACGGGTCCTGTTGAGTCTGTTCCGCAGGCTGTTCCTCGATCGTCTAGCCAAGGCGCATTACGCCGGGCGTCTCGCCTCCCAGGGTGAGCTTGCGCCGCTCGCCGAGGCAGGACGCCCTCGCGGCCCATTTGACCCCGCTGCGGCGGGCCGAGTGGGTCGTCTACGCCAAGCGCCCCGTCGCCGGCCCCGAGGGTGTGCTCGCCTACCTATCCCGCTCCACGCATCGCGTCACCCTCACCAACAGCCGGCTCCTCGCCATGGACGAGCGGGGCGTCACGTTCCGCTGGAAGGACTCTCGCGCTTGGGCCGGCAGGAGGGACAGCGCGCGGATCAAGACCATGACGCGGGACCGGATGAGTTCATCCGACGCTTCCTGCTCCACGTCCTGCCCGACAGCATCCATCGCATCCGCCACTATGGGCTGTTCGCCAGCGCGACTCGGGCGACGACTATCGCCACGATCCGAGCGCTGCTCGCGAGCGCGCCATCTGCGAGCGAGGTTGAGCCCGAGCCTGCTGCTGATAGCGGCACCCCAGCGACGGCCCCCTCAGAGCCCACCAGTCCCTACTGCGGTGGAGGCCGCGACATCGTCGAGCGCTTTCGCCGAAGCCAGACGCCGTTGACCTGCTCGTGCATCATCTGGATCGATACGTCGTGACCGCTGCCCTGGACACCATCGCGAACTTCGGCTGCCACATCGCGGGCTCATCGGCCCGCCACGCTCACGCTCTCGGGCCCGATCCGGCCTCCGCCGCTCGCTCAACAGCACCCAATCCGCATCACGGCGACGGCGCAGTTCGATCGGGCAAGCCAGTCAGGACATCGCCGGCACCGGCGAGCCAAACACCGGACTACTGTCGGACGCTCGCGCCTCGCGTTGAATCCCCATAGTTTACGGCAGCGTCGCCGGAGCCTCACCGTCCAGCAGTGTCCTCTCCTGGAAGTTTTCGAACGCTGGCCCCACAGCCGCGCTAGTACCGTCGCGCACGGGCCAGCATCCGAAGGCCCTCACACTACGGCCTGTTAGCTCTTGAGCCAGTCCAGAGCGGCTGCGAGCGAGAGAACGCCCATGAAGCTTGAAGCTGTCTTCTCGTAGCGGGTTGCGATGGCA
>NZ_JBAWTG010000105.1:0-15797 GCF_037106235.1 Methylobacterium nigriterrae
CGCGGCAGCGCTGATCACGGCATCAGCTTCGTCCTGGCCGAGGCCGAGTGCCTGCCGGAGGCCATGCTCCGGGAAGGCTTGGCGCCCGTCATGACGAGGTTCGTGAGCAGGTTGCTGTGCGAGCGCAACGCCAGTTGCCAGACCGCCGAGGCGTGAGACCCGCGGCAGCCGGTGCCGTTCGGATGCTCCTAGCGGTCGTCTGCCGAGGCCGGAGTGAGCCGCGCGAGAAAGGGAGAGGCCGCCTTGTCGGCGGCGCGCTCGATGGCTCGATAATGGGCGATCACGTCCGCTCCGAAGGCCGACAACCGTGCACCGCCACCGGCCTTGCCGCCGATCTGCGCCTCAACGACCGGCCGGCCGAACCCTTTGTTCATCGCCTCGACCAGCATCCACGCGCGGCGATAGGACATGCCGAGTGCCCGGCCGGCGGCCGAGATCGAGCCGTGCTCGGCGATCATCTCCAGGAGTTGCACCTTGCCCGGCCCGACGCGGTTCTCGGGTCCGATGTCGATCCGGATGCTCAGTCGTGCCATCGATGCGTCCTGTGGACTTGCCCGTCTTCCGCTTGTCCCAGATGCCAGGAGGTTGCCGGGAACGCCACGGCATCGTGTTGCCAGTCGCGACGGGCGGCTATATCATGACGTATATGACGCGTCGCCTTGCTCGGTTGCCGGAGCGTGGCCGCCATCGTCTCGCGCACGCGTGTGGTTTGTTCGGGTGCCGTCCCGTCTAGATAGAATTCCTCAAATATAGCTAAAGTGCATTGCTGTTCGGGGAGAACTGGCTCTAAGCTTCCTATCGCGAGCGATTTGAACTCGCGAACTGCATAGGGAGAGGCGTGATGAACGTTCGCGCAGACGTTTCCGCTCCGATGCCCGCCATTCCAGAGGAGATCCGCGAGTGGCTCTCGCAGGACCGGCTCCTCCTGATCGACGGCAAGTGGGTGCCGGCGCAATCCGGCAAGACCTTCGACGTCACCGACCCGGCCACCGGCGAAGTCATCGCCAAGGTCGCCGAGGGCGACAGGGCCGATATCGACCTCGCCGTGAAGGCCGCGCGCCGCGCCTTCGAGAGCGGGCCGTGGGCGCGGATGACGCCGTCCGCCCGCGGCCGCCTGCTCCATCGGATCGGCGACCTGATTCTCGAACACGCCGACGAGCTCGCGGCCCTGGAGGCCATCGACAACGGCAAGCCCCGGGCCGTGGCCAAGGCCGCCGACGTCACCCTGTCGGCCGACATGTTCCATTACATGTCCGGCTGGGCGACCAAGATCGAGGGCAAGACCATCCCGATCTCGGCTCTCGCCGCCCCTGGCTCCGACTTCTTCTCCGCGACGCGGCCCGAGCCGATCGGCGTGGTCGGCCAGATCATTCCTTGGAACTTCCCCCTCCTGATGGCGGCCTGGAAGCTCGCCCCGGCGCTGACCACCGGCTGCACCGTGGTCCTGAAGGTGGCCGAAGAGACCCCGCTCTCGGCGCTGCGCCTCGGCGAGCTGCTCTTGGAGGCCGGCCTGCCGGAAGGCGTCGTCAACATCATCGCCGGCTTCGGCGAGACCGCGGGCGCGGCGCTCGCCGCCCATCCCGACGTCAACAAGGTCGCCTTCACCGGCTCGACGGAGGTCGGCAAGATCATCGTGCGCGCCGCGGCCAACGACCTCAAGCGCGTCTCGCTCGAGCTCGGCGGCAAGTCGCCCAACATCATCCTGCCCGACGCAGATCTGTCGCTGGCCATTCCCGGCGCCAACGCGGCGATCTTCTTCAACCACGGCCAATGCTGCAATGCCGGCTCGCGGCTGTTCGTGCACCGCGCGATCTTCGATCAGGTGGTCGAGGGCATCGCGGCCGAGGCCGGCAAGATCCGCCTCGGCCACGGGCTGGAGATCGACACCGAGATGGGTCCGCTCGTCTCCTCCGTGCAGTACGAGCGCGTGACCGGCTACCTGGAATCCGGCCGCGCCGAGGGCGCCAGGACCGTGTCCTGCGGCAACGCGGTTCCTTCCGGCAAGGGTTACTTCGTGCCGCCGACGATCCTTACCGACACCAACCCGAGCATGAAGGTGGTGCGCGAGGAGATCTTTGGGCCGGTGCTGGTGGCCACTCCCTACGACGAGGTGGACGACGCGCTCATCGCGGAGGCGAACAACTCGGTCTACGGCCTCGCCGCCGGCGTCTGGGGCAGGGACACCGGTCGCGCCCAGCAGGTGGCGCATAGGCTGCGGGCGGGTACAGTCTGGGTGAACTGCTACCACGTCTTCGACGCGGCCTTGCCGTTCGGCGGCTACAAGCAATCGGGCTGGGGCCGGGAGATGGGCCAGGCGGTGCTCTCGAACTACCTCGAGACCAAAGCCATCACCACACGCCTCGGCAGCCTCTGAGACCGGCCTGGCTCCGCTGAGGAGCCGGACCGCTCCCGGCCTCAATAGCCGGGCAGGCGATCGAGGCGGTCGATGACGAAGGTCACTCCGACCGCACCGGCCGGACGAACCACGAGCGCGTCGGCTCCCGCCAAGCCGGACATCATCGCGTTGTCCTGCACGGGCAGAAGGGCAAAGGTCGGCTCTCCATCCGGGAGCCGACCGAGGCGGACACGCAGGAAGGCGGTCCGCGGCCCGACCTCAGGCAGGGAAGCGGTGGGCACCGCCCGCTCGCTCAAGCATGCCGGTCGTCCGGCGCCGACGGACGGCCCGTCCTCGGGACGTGATCGCAGCCTTTTGAACGCCTCCGTGCAGGGCTATGCCAGGATGTATATAGCGTCGCGGGAGGGTGAGCTTCGCCGCGCAATCCTTGCGCGGGGCCGCGCGCAAGGATTGCGGCCCCGTCTCGATCGCCGAGCCGCTGCGTGCAGTCAGCTGCCGGCGTTCAATGGAGAGGCAGCGGATCGACGCGGAGAGAGTCGATGCCGTCGTCCTGGCGGAGGGTGGTCGACTGCACCGAGACCAGGCTTCGTTGGGCGAGGTTGTCCAGCCCTTCCGCGATCTTCGTCTCAGGGATGTTGGTGAGCTGCGAGACGACCGACGGCCGCAACGTGACGCTCAGGTCCCGGCCGCCGGACAGCGTGCAGAGGACGAGGTAGATCTTCAGCGCGTTGAGATCGTGGACCTCTGTGCAGGACAGGTCTTGCAGTTTCTCGACCGGCTTCCGCTCCTGCGGCTGCACGCGATGGCGGCAAGGGATGAACGCCTGCGGCTCGAACCGATCGCCGCTGCCCAGGAAGTAGCGGGTTCGGCGACCTTGCCCCTCGTGCGCCACGGTGACGAGGCCATGCCCGCACAGGAACGTCTTGCCCGCGCGGATCTGGACGGTGGACAGGCCGGCAAGGTGATTGAGATCCTCGTAGGAGAGCAGCGCCGTCATGCGCTGCCCGGCCAGAATCCCGGCTTCCTGCTCTTCGGCCATCAGAGCGACCATCAGCAGGATCTTCAACGCGGCCGCGGACCGCCCGCGATACGCCACCTCGTTCCGAAACAGGCGCAGCCCGCCGTTGAGGATCCATTGGCATGGCAAGCGCGCCCATGTCCGCTCCTCGCTTTTGGCCGGCCGGACCAGCTCAGGTCGCAGAGATCCCCGGCCGGGAACCCAGGCGAGATCCCGGAGAGAAACTGTTCCGGGCGACGATATCGAATGGGACATTTGCACGCGACCACGGTGCGCAGGAACAAGCGCTACGGCTTCTGGCTAACACCGACGTTACGAGCGCCTCAATAGGCATCGAGCTGCCACTTCGGCGACGCCGACGCGGATCTGGGGCTCCGCGGGACGCCCTGTCCGATGCGGGTCCGAGGCGCCGATCCACAAAACTGAGGAGGCTCGGGAGCCTGTGGAGGCGTATCCCCGGGGAGGATGGTCCCCTCGCCCAATCCGGTGGCGCTCTCAATGCTCAGTAATTGCGACTGCGGAACGCGCGCGACGAGATCGACGAGGAGGGGAGCTGGCGTCCGCTTCCAGAGCGGGAGACAGGCCGTGAAGCATTCCTCCCCAAGTGCCGGCCCCGTGCGCTTGCCAATCTTCTTCCGGCTGTGGTTCGCTTTCGTGCTGGTGCTAAGCCTCTGCGTCTGGGGCGCAGCCGCCTACGTGATTTTCACGATGGGCTCACATCTCGATGGCCTCGAGCGGATGCCGGGTGCCCCTGCAAGCGACCACGGCAAGGGCCGAGCCCGCTGAGCTGTCACGCCGAGCCGGGAGCCGCGCGCCGCGCGGCCGGCCGACCAGGACAGCGCCGCGGCCAGGCAGGGCCGGCCCGAGCCCATCGTCATGTTTGGGCCGAGCCTCGGTTGAGCTGCCGATCCAGATGCGATGCCCAGTCGGAAACGCTGGCCAATTGCGAGCCGAACATGCTGTCGATCTGAAAGAAGCCCAGCGCGCGATAGCTCTCGAACTGACTCTCGGAGAACCACTGGTTGGCGGTGCTTTCGTGCGGGAATGAAGCGTTCTTCGCGCCGTAGGCCCTGACCTCCACGGGGATGTCGCGCAGGTAGCTCGGCTTGATGTAGATGAGCGAGGCCGCGTCGCGGGCGCCCGGATAGTGAATGGTGCCGCGGGCGTAACCCGCGGCCTCCGTCTGGCGCGTCTCTGCCTCGATGGCGGAGCGGGACAGGATGCGCATCTCGCCCATCTCGATCTTTGCGAGCCCATCGATCTCGGCCTTCCGGATCGCGTTCCCGAGATCGAAGAATGTGCAGGTCTCGTCTTGCCCCGCATCGATCACGACAATGCGCGCGCAGCGGCGACGCAGCATCTCGTAGAGGCCGAGATTGTCGAAATGCCCGCCGTCGGACAGGTATACCGCCTGGCGCGTGTCCGTGGTGCGTCCACCGAGCTCGCTGAGGAGCGCGACGACCGAGTTCCGGGGCGTGGCGAGCTTCAGATCATCCCTGAGAGCCACGGCCGGATTGGGAAGCCACGCTCCCAGCCGAACGTTGAACATCGTCATCAGGAAGGCGATCGTCGGCGAGGAATGGTAGCCCCAGTTCGGGCTCATCGCCGCCCCGGAGATCGTCAGCATCCCGCCCAGGAGCGGTCCTCGCGACAGGTTGCGCCGGTCGCCCCGCGTCTCCATCCCGGCATAATCGGACGTGCGCGCGTACGACCCGCGCGGGCCCGGCGGCTGGCCGTCCGTCCGGGGCTGGTCTTCGCGGTCGAGGGCGGCCGAGCCGCAGGCGAAGGGCGTTGCCGTGAACGGCGCCGCCTTGCGCTCGGCCCAGTCGGCCCGACGGACGTTCGTGAGGTTGAGAGTCATGTTGATGACAGGCAGGAGCCGCCGCTCGGCCGTGGTCAGATCCTTCACCGGCGGGCTGTCGGCCTCGTCGAAATCGGTGAAGGGGTCCCCGTCACGAGACTTCCGGGCGGAACCGAGGAAGCCGCGGCTCAGGCGGTTGCGGTAGATCCCGTGCATGGAGAAGCGATTCACGTTGACCGACCCAAAGATGTAGACCGCCGTCGACAGGACGGCGGCGATGAGAAGCTGGAGCGGAAGCGGCGCCCACTCGTAGAGGAGGCGTGAGCGGCAGCTCGCCTTGAAGGCCTCAAGCGACCTCTCGAGCTTCAGGACATCGCAGCCGCCGAGTGCGATCTGAGCGGAACTCAGCACCCATCTCAGGCACCAGGCGAGCAGCGCGAACAGAACGATCGCGAAAACCACCGCCATGATGTTGAGCGCGAGGAGCAGCGCGTCGTCGGATGGCTTGCGCGCGGCCATCGCCTGCACGCGCGAGAAGACCTGCTTGCCGAGATAGGCTGCGGCCGGACCGGACAGCACTGCGACGAGAGAGGCCGCCCAGGTCGGCCACCGGCTGCGATCCGACGTCGTCAGCAGGGTCGGCAATGTCTCGGACAGCGTCAGGCAACACAGGCAGAGCGCCGTCCAGCAGAAGGCAAGCAGCAGGATCTGCCCGTCGGCCCGCGCGACCCACTCGCGATCGAGATCCGCGAGCGGCGCGCTCCGCCGAAGCCCGATGAAGACGACGCTCTGCAGCAGATGAACGACGACGAGGCAGATCGGGGCGAACACGGTCAGGATCTGCGAAACCGGGGTCTCGCCCGGGCCCTGCCCGGTCGGGTCGCCGCTGGTCAAGAACGCGACCGCGAACCGCACACCTGCATAGATCAGGATCGTCGAAACGGCGCTGGCGGCGAGCCAAGGCCGGCTGTTCTGTCGGTAGAGGGTCAGGCCCGGGTCGGAGCCGCGCGCCTGCCACGCCATGGCTCCCCAGTACGCGATCATCTGCACGGCGAAGTACATGAGCGCCAGCAGCAGCGACAGCTCCGCGCCGGCGCTCGCGAGAGGGGGCTCGACGAGGGCCCGCAACGTTCCGGGAACGCACAGGGCCCAGGCGGAGGTCGGGAGGATGATGCAGGCGAAGATCCGGCCGGGCGTCACGTACTCGGTGCCGTCGCCGGATGCCGGCCTGTGGCTCGGCACCATGATGCAGGCACTGAACGTGCCCACGAGGAGGGCGGCGCTGCCGAGCGCCAGCGGCGACCACCACCAGAGCGTGGTTCCGACGATTTCCAGCAAGGTCCGATAAAAGACCAGCACCAGCGGCAGGAAGAGCAGGCTCGGCAGGAGGACGAGCCAGATCAGGATCAAGTTGCGCAGGTAGAGAACGACGGCGGCCCAGGTGTCCTTCGAGAGCGGGCCCGTCTCGGGCGTCAGGTAATTCGTGTACCCGCGAAGCTTGCTCAGGGCGTCGCAGCCTGGTCTCGCGAGCTCTGCCTCGGCTTGCGCGACGCCGCCGCATTCCTTGATGAAGACCTGCAGCCAGCCGCCCGCAAAGCCGCCGCCCGACACCGTCGAGAGGAAATGGAACTGCGTGAACATCCCCCGGCCCGCGAGCGCCTGCAGAGCCCCGAGGCAGAACGTCGTGCTTCGGATGCCGCCGCCCGACAGGCACAGGGCTGCCAGCCGGGCGGCGTCCGCTCGCTCCGCGAGCGAGAGCGCGTCACCCGGCTTGCGGCTGCCGCAGAAATAGTCGAGCTCCTCGTGCAGCACGTCCGCGGTCGTTCGGAGCCAGGGCTCCGGTGCCGCGCCGGGCGCTGCCGCGTCGGGCGGACCGGGTGCAACCTCCTCACTCGCGCAGCGTCCCGTCCGCATCGTCAGATCCTCTGCCGACGAACCTGCATGCGGGAACGGGGGCCGAATTCCAAGCAAAGGTCAGCTTTCGTCCTGAGGCGGACATCGGCCGTGCCGGTCCGGCGGCTTCGCTGACCGATCGGAGGATCGCGCGCGTGCCACGATGTCCATCGGCACGATGTTGGTCGCCGCAGCAGCCTGGGCGAACCGACCCTGCCCGGCGGCGGTCCCGCGCTCGTCAACACGGCGCGGGATCCGCAGCAGGGTTTCCCGGATGTGCGTGCGAAGGAGGCTCATCCTGCGCTCCGCGTCGAACGCAGCCGCGTCCCGGGCGATCACGGGGTTCAGGTTCGCTGTCTCGAAGATCGGACCGCACACGATACAGTCTCCTGAGCATGGAGGGCACGAAGCGTTCGAGCCGTCTCGGAGTAAGAGGATCTTGTCCTGCCGCGCCCCCAGAATTCGGAACCCGGCACGATTCTGCCGGCATAGGACGGTACCGGCAGCCCATGACGCCGTGTCGGTGTGTCAGGCCGCTTGCCCGGGGCCGCCGGCGGGAGAGATGGCCCGACGAGATGGCCGTTTGACGGGTACAGGAATGCGTCTGCGCCGAACTCATCAGTTTTGATGATGCCGGATCGGCAAGGAATCGTAGGCTCCCAACATCATCGGCAGCCATCGAGCACGGGCCGAGCCGTGCGAATCGGCTTCAGGAACGGCATGTCCCGCCAGGACCCTCATCCGCGCGATCTCGCCGAGACGGATCTGTGCCTCGAAGAGATCAGGCATCTGCTCCAGGGGGCGGAGAATCGCATCGCTGAGCTCGAGCGAGACGGTCTTTGCGAGGGTCAGCGTCTCATGGCCGAACGCGTGCTGGCGGCGATGAGGCGGATCGCTCTGCTGAATCTGGACCATCGCGCAGATCTGGCCACCGAGCCTGCGACGGCTCCGGCGCCGCCCTGTCCTCACGGGGCAGGCGACGACACCGGACCGTTCTCTCCGCCGGCCGCCGGCCGGGCCGCGACAGGTCCGGCACGCGCCGTCCCTCGCTTCGGCGGCACGATCGCCCGCAAGCTCATCGACGGAGCCCGTCGATGCGGCCTATCCCATCTTCCGGCCCGCGCGATGGGCCTGATGCGGCACGCCTTGCCGGGAGAGGCCGGCCGCTCGGCTGGAGATCATGGCCGTAGATCATGGCTGAGTGCGGCGGGCCGGGAGCCGTCGCTCTCGGATCTTCAGTGAAGCGTAGCCAGGTCGCCGCGCGACATCGAGACTTTCTGCTCGGCGGACAATCGCGGAACGTTGCGCTCGACGAGATCGTGCAACCTCGATGTCGCCGCGATGCTTCGCATGCCAGCTTCCGAGAACGTGCCGGCATGAAAGACGTGCGGCGCGAGGAGCGGATTCGTGAGGGCGTGCGAGAAGGCATCCGCGGCGACCATCCGCCCGAGAAGCGGAGGCACCGCAGAGTTCGGCGGGTGGTCCTCCGCCAGCAGGCCGACATAGAATTCGAGCTGGTCGACATCGCCGTAGACGCGCCGCAGGTTGTCCACGACGGCGGGATCGCTGCTGATCTGCTCGAAGCTGGTGAGCTTCGGGTAGCGCATCAGCGCTCGATACGCGTTGTAGGCCGAAAGCTTGTTCGATCGTCCCTGCAGCAGCGTGGCGCGCTCGACCGGGATCAGATCCGCCGAGGTGTTGAACAATCCGAGTGACCAGGCCGGTGACCGGCTGGCGCTGTCGAACGCGGCCGCGAGCCCTCGGGCGCGCAGACGTCCGTGATCGAAGCGGGCCTCGGCCATCGGGACGCGCGCGCCATCCCAGATCGTCACGTCCGGCACGAGGCTGTGCCACCGGTAGAGAACGTTGAACTCGACCGGGATCCAATTCTCGCGGTTCCAGACAGCCTTGTAGCAGGGGCTTGCATCCGCCAGCAGCTTGAACCAGTACGGAGAGATGTGGTTGATGTAATCCTCGATCACGATCTTGATAAGCTGTACGATGTTGATGTTTCGCGCTGTCTGGAACACGCGCTCGTCGTCCCAATCCGGATGGTCCGCTTCGAGGGCCGCGCAAAGACGGTTGTGCTCGCGCAGGAAGAGCGTGTTGATCGCCGCGGTGTAGAGGGTCGCGTTCGCACGCTCGCCGCCGAAGGCGAAGAGGGACGCCTTCTTCGCGAAGGGCCAGTCTTCGGGCAGGCGCACCGGATCCGGCAGCGCCGCGAATTCCGGGCGCTTCCGACCGTCCGCATCAAACAGATTCGGCGCCCATTCCTCGTCCTGCTCCACGACCGAACGAAGGCGCCCCTTCAAGCCAGGACTGTTCTCGGCGAGCCGCAGAGCATCCGTCGCGCACGGCGTCAGGCCGTAAACTTGGCTGAGATCGATCTGGTGGTTCGTCCGCGTGCGCCGGCGGTCCTCGTTCGTCATCAGGAAGCCGTCGGTGAACCACTGAGCGAAGGCAGGAAACAGCAGCGTGGAATGTGACGACACGCGCGGTCCTTCGGAGCGGGAGGCGAACAGGGTGAGGACGTCGTCGATCGAGGGCGATCGTAGACGGTCCTCCGGCGGCAGGTACCGCGAGAACCATGTCCGGTCGGTCAGCGAGGGCCAGGAGGTGAAGCTTGCCATCGTGCTGAGCGCGAGGGGCCGCGTCGGCGCCTTGAGAACCGCGTTGTTCACGATCAGGCGGTTGATCGTCCGGGCGACCGAGGGATGATCGTTGATCCAATTCCAGATCGGCCGGAAATTACCGAGCACGAAGGTCTCGATCCTGTTGCGGAAGCCGTCCCGGCTCGTATCGCGCCGTGACGGGCCGGCGCTCGTGTCAGGCATGCGCTTCCGCTCCGTCGCAGGCGAGGACGCAACGCTCCGGGAACGGGCCGCCGCCATGATCGATCCGGCTTCCGCCGTCCGGGAGGAGCCCGATGCCGGGCATCAGCAGGATCTGCCGGATCGTCTCGGGCACGATGGCGCCGGCCACGAAGCGGCCGAGGCATTCATGCAGGCCGAGGCCCATGTGAAGGTAGGCGTCCCTCGGACGCTCGCGGAACGCGTCCGGCTCCGGGAACAGACTTGGATCGAACATGGCGGATCCAATCGCCGCCGCGATGGCGCGTCCCGGACGGATGGCGATTTCGTGCTCGCTGCCCGGGGCCAGGACCGCTGCTTCGGCCGCGACCCGGACGACGAAGCTCGTCTCCGGGTTGAAGCGCAGCGCCTCCCAGACGATCGCGTCGAGGGGCGCCGTGTCGCTCTCGCGTGCGGCGGCGATGGCCCGGGCGGCGATGTCCGGCCGCAGCAGGATCTGCTCCGTCGCGTTCACGATCGCCTGGGATGTCGTTTCCACGGCTCCGACCAGCAGGCCGCAGAGATTGCTGACGATGGCCTCGGTGTCGAGCCCCGACAGGCCGGCCGCGCTCATCCGCAGGAGGCGAGCGCAGACGTCGTCCTCCGTGATCGCCGACCAGGGACGGCGCTGCTCAAGATGGTCCCGAAGCCACGCCCGCATGGCGGTGCCGGCTTCCACATTCGCCGCCAACACGGCCGGGTCACCGGCGAGGTTGTAGAACATGTCCGCCTGGGTCGCTCTCGACCAGGCGAGCATCGTCGGCTCGTCAGGGCCCGGAAAGCCGAAATACGAACGGACGATCTGAAGCGGCACGGTCCGCGACACGGCTTGCGCGATGTCGATCGAATTCCCTCGCCGACCGGCGGCGAGCCGTTCCGCAGCGACCTGCCCGGCGCGCGCGCGGACCCCCGGCACGTCGCTCCAGCGCAGCAGCGAGCGCATTACCGACTTGTCGCGCCAGTTCTGCTCGCAATTGTCGCGAGCGAGCATGAAGGGTCCGACCGATGGGTCCATGTGCGGCCGGTAGCCGACCTGAAACGTCCCGGGCCGGCTGAGGATGTCGGCGACGTCGGCCCAGCGCGACACGACCACGAACGGTGGAAGATCGAGAACGGGCCTGCGCTGGCGCAACTCGGCGAACAGACCCCGCCAATCACGTTCGAGCGCGCTGAAGAAAAGTTTTGTCCGTCCTGCACCATCTTCGGCGGGAAGATTGTCGAGGCTGTCGACGAAAGACATTGCTCACCTCTCTCAGGAAAGGCAGGCGACTCGCAAATCAAGTCTCGCCGACCAAGTGATAGCGTGAAGATGTGACGTCGAGAAGCCACGTTGCTGTATTTGTTCGACGGCCGCGTCCACCTGAGACATGCCGGACGGCATCGGAGCCACCATCCTGCCGGCATTCGATCGATGGTGATCCGTGCGCGCGAACCCGCGCTACCGCCTTGTCCGGTCGCGACGCCTTGCAGGATTCGACGGCCCGAACAGTTCGGTCAAGAAACGTACGGTTTCTCCCGACCGAGAAGCAGAAAGAGCTAGATTCATCACAGATCAGATGGTGCCGTCGCCTCCTCAATTTTGAGGATGTGCACGGATCCCCGGGCCTGAAGGTGCAATCTTGTCTCTGTGTCGCCGCGGACCGAGTCGCTGCAAGCCGCCTCTAGGCAGGCCAGCCACGATGGGGATGTGCGGGCGCCTCGCGAAGGAGACGAATGATGAGCGATCTCGAGAGCTACTCGCATCTCCTCGGAGCCGTCTACGAATCCGCCATCGACCCCGAGCAGTGGCCGGGGCTGCTCGATCAGGTGACCCGGTTCGTCGGTGGCCGCGTCGGCCAGCTCTCGGTGTTCAGTCTTGAGCGCGACTTCAAGCCGACCTGGGCTGTGTCGGGCATGGAGCGCGATCGCTACAAGACCTACTTCTATCGGCATGCCACCGAGGATCCTCGGCTGCCCTACATCCTCGGCAGCGTCGGCCGCATCGTGTGTCCGGAACGCGGGGTGAACCTCGAACAGTTTCGCAGCACGCCGCTGTACCGCGACGTCATCTCTCCGCTGGATATCGAGCATAGCATCGGCTCCTGCTTTGCCAAGGAAGGTGACGTCAAGGCTATCCTCGCGATGATGCGCGGACGCCTGGAGGGGCCTTTCGAGGCGCAGGAGCTCTCGCGCCTCGGACTGATCATGCCTCATCTGCGCCGCGCCTTCGAATTCTACGCACTCTTGGAACAGGCGAAGGCGAAAGCCAGCGAGATCGGCGCCATGCTCGACATCGTCGATGCCGGCATCTTCCTTGCGGACAGCGAGCTACGCGTGGCGCACGCCAACAAGCTGGGTGAGGCTCTGGTGCGAAGCCAGGACGGAATTGTCCTGCGAGCGGGCCGCCTTGCATGCCGCGACACGCGGGCGACGAAGCGGCTCTCGACGCTGGCCTGCAACGCGGTCGCGGCGGCACAGGGACGGGCGGGCCTCGCGGATGCCGAGCATCTCGAAGTGCCGCGCGAGAACGATGCCGTTCCCTACGGCGTCTCCGTCCATCCCTTGCCTCGATCGCAGGCGCCTCGGAACATGGCTTTCAAGGCGGAACTCGCGATCGTCGTTCGGGAGGTTGGGCGATCGCCCTCGAACGCGGCGCGACGCCTGCGGACGGCCTTCAACCTGACCCCGGCGGAGGCGGCGCTCGGGCGCGATCTCGCCGAAGGCATCGGGCTCGATTGCCATGCCCGCCAACGGGAAATCGCGATCTCGACCGTGCGAACGCATCTTCGCTCCATCTACGCCAAGACGGAGACGAAACGCTTGCCGCAACTCGTCGCGGTGCTGCGCGGAAGCCTCGACGTCACGCTGACCTGACGGGCCGGATGACCTGACGGGCCGGATGGCATGGGCCAGCCCTGCCGGAATCGAGGCCGCGCTGGGACTGAGCAGCCTGTGCGCGTCACGTCCCCCTCCGGCTGCGACGCCCGTCTCGACCGGCCGCACCGCGGCACGAGACGCCGGCGTGAAGACCTTCCCGGATGAGCGTTTTGTGGAAAATGGCTTCGGTCTGAATCGAAGCTAGTGACACGGATAGATCAATTCGCCTGTCCGCATGAGCAGAAGAGTATGAACGGGCGAGGAATCTGTCATCATAAGATGCTCCGCAGCCCGGCATGGATCTGCGACGCCAAATGGGTCGACCTCGCTGCTCGGTTGCGTCCCAGTATCGAAATGCGCCGGCATCGCGCCGTGTCCGGCACTGATGGACGGGTCGTATCCCTGCATGGCATTCCCGGTCGGCCGAAGGCCTGCGGGATCACCCGGAAAGGCGAGGCCGATCGCGTCCTGCGTCGCGTCGAGCTCGGCAATGTCATGGACAGGTCCGGATTGGCGCGGCGCGGCGGCGAACACGAAGACGTCGTGGCCGGCGCTCCCCGGCATGGCCGCGCCAGGGCCGCTCGAGGCGATCGGGATGTCGTCTGCGCCACAGACGGCAGCATTGGTGCGCGTGGGCTGGGGCAGGCTGCACGCCTCATAAGCGACGCTCCCCTGCCCAACGCCCGGCGAGTCCTCGATAGCAGGCGCGTGGCCGCCAGGGCCGGTCACCGGCCCGTTCCCGCGGGCATCCGCCACGCCGCCGACGTGGAGCGCGGTCGGATCGCCCGCAGCGTTGAGCAGCCCATCCCCGGGCAGTGCGAAGGAGCCGCTCGCATTCGCGGCGTGGACCACGTGATCCGCCTTCGCGACCTCCGCCCGGTGGAGGGTGGGGCCGCCGCTCACAGCGTGGCAGGCCTCCCCGCCGAGCGTCAGATCGGCCTGCGTCGGCGCGCTGGCCGCGCCCGGCGCTGCCGCGACCGGGATCGGCCAAGATGGGGCATCGTTCGTGCCGGTGAGCGTGAAGGCGACGGGCCGGGTCGAGGCGGCGCCGTGATTGTCCGTGACCGTGACGTCGTAAGTCACCGTCAGCGTCTCGCACGCCGCCAGGAAGTCGAAAGCCTGATCGGGGGCAGAAAAGGCGAGGTCGACCGATCCGGAACCCGTATGGGTTGCATCCGATAGCGTGACGCTCAGGGCATGGTCGAGGGCGTCGGTCAGAGCCTTCGCATCGGTCGCAGTCAGGCACGTCAGCGACCCTGCCGACCAGGTCGCGCGCGGCGCTCCCAGGCGGACCGTGTGCGTGTCCGAGAGATCGGCGTCTGTGAAGGGCAGCGTCGCGCTCGCCACGTCGATTGCGGTGCAGCCGGTTGTGCCGGCGACCTGCGTCACGGCACGGCTCGCCGCGGTGTCGGGCGCCAATACCGGCGCGTCGTTCGTGCCGGTGAGCGTGAAGGCGACGGGCCGGGTCGAGGCGGCGCCGTGATTGTCCGTGACCGTGACGTCGTAGGTCGCCGTCAGCGTCTCACCCGCGGCCAGGAAGGCGGCCGGCGTGTCGGCAAGCGCGAAGGCGGCCGTCACCGAGCCGGCGCCGGTGCCGGTCGAGTTGGTCGCGGTCAGCGTCAGGGCGCTCACCAGGGCCGAGGCCGTACCCACGGGAAGAGCGGCGCCGGCCGACCACGCTGCCGACGTCAGCGAGCCCGAAACCGTATGCGTGTCGTTGAGATCCACATCGGCGAAGCTGAGCGTTGCGGCCGCTCTCGTGCCGCTGCCGGCCGTCAGGCCCGCGATCTCGATCGGGACATGGCTCGCCGCCGGATCGGGCGCCAGTATCGGCGCGTCGTTCGTGCCGGTGAGCGTGAAGGTGACGGGCCGGGTCGAGGCGACGCCGTGATTGTCCGTGACCGTGACGTCGTAGGTCGCCGTCAGCGTCTCACCCTCGGCCAGGAAGGCGGCCAGCCTGTCGGCAAGCGCGAAGGCGGCCGTCACCGAGCCGGTGCCGGTGCCGGTGCCAGTCGAGTCGGTCGCCGTCAGCGTCAGGGCGCTCAGCAGGGCAGAGGCCGTGTCGGTCGGAACTGCCGGGCCGCCTGACCAGGTCACGCTCGGCCCCGCATAAGTCACGCTGTGCGTATCGTTGAGATCCACATCGGTGAAGCTGAGCGTCGCGGCAGCGGCTTTGGTACCGTTGCCGGATGCCACACCGGCGATCCCGGCCGGAGCGTGGTTGGCTGCCGTGTCGGCCGCCAGGACCGGCGCGTCGTTCACGCCGGTGATATCGACCGTCAGCGTCGCCGTGGCGACGGTGCCCGCGTCATCCTGCACCTGAAAGCTGAAGGCGTCGGTTCCGTGCTGGCCCTCGGCGAGCGCCGACGCCTGGTCGGCGCGGTAAAGATAGGTGCCATCCTGATAGAGGACGAGTGTGCCGTAATGCCCCGCGAGCACGATCCTTCCGTCGGTGAGCGCGACTGCGTCGGCAGCGGCATCGGATCCCGCGTGGGCGGCCACGATGCGCAGGCCCGACGCGCTCGCGCCAGCCGACGGGGGGAGCACACCTTCGCCCGCATTCGTGGCAGCCAGCGCGGTGTCCTGCAGGACGGCAACGTTCTGCGACGCGAGGACGAGATGCGGCGTTTCCTCTCCGGAGCCCCGCGGGCGGTCGGGATTTTCGCCGGCATGCGGGATCACGCCGTCGTGCCGGTCCGTGTCGCCCCGATCGGGGGCCCCGTCGCGGGGTGTCACATCGCGCGATCCCGGCGGGGCGCCGCCCGGCCGCAATCCTTCCTGAGGGCCGCCCTCGGGATGCAGGATGTTGGGTGCGGTGCCCGATCCGGCGCCGCCGGCGGCGGGGCCCTGGGGCACGGGCAGGCGCGGCACGTCGGCCAGGGTCTTGAAGATCGCCTGGACGAGGCCCGCCTCGGTCTGGATGTTGAAGGGCGTCTTGGCGACCTGCTCGACCGTCACCTGCTGCGGCCCGCTCGGCCGCACCAGGAAGGCCTGGCCCGGATCCGAGACCGTGAACAGCAGGCG
>NZ_JBAWTG010000106.1:0-15761 GCF_037106235.1 Methylobacterium nigriterrae
CGGATCGACCAGGCCCGGTTCCGCACGATCGTCCTGGCGCTGCTGGCGATCATCGGCCTGACGACGGCGGGGCTGGCCCTGCCGAGCCTCTTGCCCTGACATCCTGCCCTGAACCGGAAACCGGGCACGGCGCATCCGCGATCCGCGGCGTGCCCGTGCCCGTGCGCCGGGTTGCGGGCGGCGCTACTTGTCCTTGCCCGCCGTCGCGCCCGGGACGGCGAAGAACAGCTCGCTCGGGTCGCTGGCCTTGGCGGTGACGAGGCCGGCCCGGTTCATGTACTCGAGATAGGCCAGCATGCGCTTGGGCGCGGTGGTCCACTCGTTCTGGGGCGAGCGGATGATCTCCTCGGCCTCCTCCTGGCTGAGCTTGGCGTTCTCGGCCTTGATCCAGAGGGTGGCGGCCCTGGCCGGGTCGGTCCGGATCAGCGCGAGGCTGTCCTCGAGGGCGGCCACGAAGGCGGCGACGATCTTGGGGTTGGCGTTGACGAAGCGGCTGCTCGCCCAGACCAGGTTGAAGGTGTGGGGGCCGCCGAGCACGTCGTAGCTGTCGAGCACCTTGCGGGCGCGCGGGTCCTTCAGCTCGAGCTCCTGGAAGGGCGGCGAGCCGAAATGGGCGGTGATCTCCGAGCGCCCGCTCAGCATCGCGGTCTGCGCGTCGGGATGCCCCATCGAGACCGTGAGCGGGTCGAGCTTGCCCTGCTCGCCCTTCCCGAAGGCCTGCTCGGCGGCCATCTGGAGGGTGATGGCCTGGATCGAGCTCTTCACTGTGGGCAGCGCGATCTTGTCCTTGCCCGTGAAGTCCTTGATCGACTTGACGTCCGGATTGACCGTCACGAGCCAGAGCGGCATCGCGTTGAGGGCCGCCACGCCCTTCACCATCAGGTTGCCGCGGGTGCGCCCCCAGATCGTCAGCATCGGTCCGACGCCGCCCGCCGCGAAGTCGAGGTTGCCCGACAGCAGCGCCTCGTTCATGCCCGAGCCGCCGGTGAAGCGGAGCCACTCCGTCTTGACCGCGAGGCCGCGCTGGCGGGCCTGCTTCTCCAGGAACTGCTCCTCCTCCATCAGGGTCAGCGGCAGGTAGGAGATGCCGAACTGCTTGGCGAGACGCACGGTCTCCACCTCGGCCCGGGCCGCGACCGTGCCCGCCAACACCAGGGCTGCCGTCCCGAGCAGCCGCACCCAACCCTTGCCCATCATGGTCTCCTCGCCCGTTTGCGATTGCGTTCGGTTGGCCGCCGGCCCGGCCGGATCGCGTCGGGGGCCGGCGGGCCGCGCTCAGGCCTGCATGCCCCAGCGCTGGATGGTGCGGCGCTCGATCGTCTGGAAGATCAGGTTCTCGACGACGAGGCCGATCAGGATCACCGTGAGCAGCCCGGCGAAGACGTTCGGGATGTCGAGCGTGTTCTTGTTCTCGAAGATGAACCAGCCGAGGCCGCCCGAGCCCGAGCTCACCCCGAACACGAGCTCGGCCGCGATCAAGGTGCGCCACGCGAAGGCCCAGCCGACCTTGAGGCCGGTGAGGATGCTCGGGAAGGCCGCCGGGATCAGGATCTTGCGGATCAGGCCCGCGCCGCCGAGGCCGTAATTGCGCCCCACCATCTTGAGGGTCCGGCTCACCGACAGGAAGCCCGAATGGGTGTTGAGCGCGATCGCCCAGGTCACCGAATGCACCAGCACGAAGACGAGGCTCCCGTTGCCGAGGCCGAACCAGATCAGCGCCAGCGGCAGCAGCGCGATGGCCGGCAGCGGGTTCAGCATCGAGGTCATCGTCTCGAGGAAGTCGGTGCCGATCCGCGAGGCCATGGCGAGGCCCGTGAGCACGGTCGCCAGCACGATCCCGAGCCCGTAGCCGACGAGCAGCACCCGGATCGAGCCCCAGGCCCGCGCCACCAGGGTTCCGTCCGCCACGCCCCGGGCGAAGGCCGTCACCGTCGCCGAGAAGGTCGGGAACAGGAGGTCGTTGTCGAGGTAGCGCCCGTAGGCCTCCCAGATCAGGGCGAGCACCGCCAGGATCAGGAGCTTGCGCAGCCAGGCCTGGTTGTAGAGGCGCTCGAAGGGCGACAGGGGCTTCTCGACCACCGCCCCGCCCTGCGCGCCCGTCCGCTCGCGGATGATCTCGGGCCGGTCGTGGTCCAGGTGATCGGTGATCAAGGGATCGGGGATCAAGGGATCGGGGGGCGTCGGGGCCGCCGGGCCGGGGGCAAGCGGCGCGGCGCTCACGGACCTAGACATTCTCCGCCTCCCGGATCTCCTCGGAGAACAGCATGTGCTGGATGCGGCTCTCCAGATGCAGCTGGTCCTGCGGCGAGCCGGTGCTGTTGATCTCCGCCTTGACCTCGCCGGGATGGGGGGAGAGCAGCAGGATCCGGGAGCCGATCTTGATCGCCTCCGGGATCGAGTGGGTCACGAACAGGACCGTGAAGCGGGTGCCGTCCCAGAGGGCGAGGAGCTCGTCCTGCATGCGGCGGCGCGTCAGCGCGTCGAGCGCCGCGAACGGCTCGTCCATCAGCAGGATGTCGGGCTCCATCGCCATGCCGCGGGCGATCGCCACGCGCTGCTTCATGCCGCCCGAGAGCGTGTGCGGGTAGCTGTCGGCGAATTTCGAGAGGTGGACCTTGTCGATGTAGTGCATCGCGCGCTCCTCGGCCGCCCGGCCGACGAGGCGGCGCGAGGCCTCGAGCGCGAACACCACGTTCTGCTTCACGGTCTTCCAGGGGAGGAGCTGGTCGAACTCCTGGAACACCATCATGCGGTCGGGGCCCGGCCCGGTGACGACCCGGCCCTTCAGCCGGATCTCGCCCTCGGTCGGCGCCATGTAGCCGCCCACCGCCTTCAGCAGGGTCGACTTCCCGCAGCCCGAGGGCCCGAGTAGGACGAAGCGGTCGCTCGGCAGGACCTTGAAATCCACCCGATAGGTCGCGGTCACGAGATGCTGGGGTGTCTTGTAACGGAGCGTCACCCCGTCAACCTCGAGCAGAGGCCCTTCGAAGCTCATCCGATCCTCCCTGGCGCCGCGGCTCGTGCCGCGGTCCTTGCCGCATGTGCGGTTCACCTGCCCTGCCGGTGACGGGCAGGACACGGGCCTGGATGGCGGGCTCTGGCCGGCTCGCCGGAAGAGAGCCGGAACCGCTCCCCGCGTGGCTGGCGCAACCCCGGCGGAACGATCGAGCCGCCAGGCGGCGTGGCGGACCGGGTTTTATCCGGTTCCGTCCTCTAACGGTAGCAAGCGGCCGAAAACCTGTAAAGGCATTCGCTATTATTTATAAGACAGGATTTTCTTCTTGCGAGAACCGTCCGGCCGGCGCGGCTTGCCCCGGGCCCCGCGGCCGCGGCAGAATCGTGACGCGGGCAGGCCTGGCCGGCACCTCGGACGTCCTCGCGCGCGGCTCCCCTGCCGGCCTTGCCCGCGTATCGGGAGGATCGGCCATGGACGCACTCGGCTGGCTCGGGCTCACGGCGGCCTTCCTCGCGCCGCTTCCGCTCGAGCGGCCCTGGCGGGAAGGGCGGACGCCGCCCCCGCGGCTCAACGGATGGATGCTCGGCCTGATCGCCTGGTTCCTGCTCCCCGTCATGCTCATGCCCCTCAGCCTCGCCGTCAGCGAGCACCGCGCGCTCGCCGTGTTCGGGGCGGCGTGCCGGGAATCGGGCGGGCGCGTCACGCATGTGCGCGGCGAGGACGGGCGCCCCTACCGGTGCGACCACGAGCCGGGCCTGCCCGGCCGCACCGGCGCGCTCAGCGGCCTGCTCCCGCCGGCTGCGCGAGCTGCGTGACGAGGCGCGTGGCGAGGTAGAGGCGCGGCACGATGCTGTCGAGCACTGCGAATTCCTCGGGGCTGTGGTAGCGCCCGCCGACCACCCCGAGGGATTCGAGCACCACGGGCCGGCCCGGGCTGCCGGGCTGGAAGGCGTAGGCCGCATCCGTGCCCCCGCCGATCTCGACGAGCCTGAGGTCGCGCCCGATCTCGCGGTAGATCGCCTGCGCCCGCTCGCCGAGGGCGCGCGTCTCCGGGTTCGCCGGCAGGGGCGGGCGGCCCTTCGTCAGCCCGAAGGCCACCTGCGTGTCGGGCACGCGGTGCGCCTGCGTGATCCGGCGCGCCTCGGCGAGGACCCGGTCGTACTCGCCGGGCTCGAAGTAGCGCATGTCGCCCTCGGCCCTGGCCTGGTCCGGGATGATGTTGGACTTGGTGCCACCCTGGACGACGGTCCAGTGCAGGCTGGTGCCCTTCCCCGGGTCGCCGAGATCCTGCAGCTGCAGGATCTGGTGGGCGAGCTCGGTCACGGCGTTGCGCCCCGTCTCGGGCGCGCCGCCCGCATGCGCGGAGCGGCCCGTCACGGTGAGGCTCGCGTAGTTGATGCCCTTGGTGGCGATCGTCGCCGCGTCGGAGGCCTCCTCGACCGCGAAGCTCGGCTCGAAGGAGAGGACGGCGTCCTGGTCCGCGGCGACGCCGTGGATCACCGCGTTCGAGCCGCGGGAGCCGCGCTCCTCGTCGGGGTTGAACACCACCGTGATGGTGCCGAGATCCGGGATGCCGAGGGTCTTCAGGGCCGCGAGGGTGTGCAGGATGACGGCGATCCCGCCCTTGGCGTCGGCCACGCCCGGGCCGTAGGCGCGCCCGTCCCGCTCGGTATAGGGGCGCTTGCCGGCCTCGCCCTCGCCGAAGACCGTGTCGTAGTGGACGAGCAGCATCAGCCGGCGGCTGCCGCCGCCCTTGAGGGTGCCGACCAGGGTGTTGCCGCCGAAGGTCGGGGCCGGGCGCGCATCGACCGTGAAGCCCAGCGCCTCGAGCCGTGCGCGCAGGATGGCCTCGACCCGGGCGAGCCCGGCGACGGTGCCCGTCCCGGTGTCGATGTTGACGAGCTCGGCCAGGGTCTCGCGCAGGGGCTTCTCCTGCGCCGTCACGGCGGCGAGCACGCCGGCGTCGGGCCGGGCATCGGCTTCCGCCGCGGCGCGGCGGGGCGCCAGGGCGGGGGTGACGGCGAGCACGCCGGCGAGCGCGAGGAGGAGGCGTCGGGTCATGGGCATCCGCTCCGGTCAGGACACCGGACGAGTTAGGGTAGCGCGGGGCCGGGGCGAGGTTGCCCGGCCAACGCCGTGCCCGATCACGGCCCGCCGGCCGGCGGATCGGACAGGCCGAGGCGAAGCCGCGCCCGCCGCTCGGCGGCGCGGAAGCCGCCGTCGATCAGCACGGCGAGCGTCCCGACGATCAGGCCGCCCTGCAGCACGAAGGCGGTGTTGCCGGTGAGGAGGCCCGCGACGATGACCTCCCCGAGGGTGCTGGCCGCCACCGTCGAGCCGATGGTCGCGGTCGCGAGCGCGATCACCGCCGACAGGCGGATGCCCGACAGGATGACGGGCCAGGCAAGCGGCAGCTCGACCATCCGCAGGCGCTGGCGCTCCGTCAGGCCCATGCCGCGCGCGGCCTCGGCCACCTCCGGCGGGATGGCCGTGAGGCCCGCCAGCGCGGTCTCGAAGACCGGCAGCAGCCCGTAGAGGAAGAGCGCGACCAGCGTCGGCACGGCGCCGAAGCCGAGGAGCGGCACGGCGAGCGCCAGCACCGCGACCGGCGGGAAGGTCTGGCCGAGATCGGCGAGCGCGCGCGACAGCGGCAGGAACTCCGCCCCGGCCTTGCGGGTGACGAGGATCGCCAGCGACACCGCCACGAGGCTCGCGGCCGCCGTCGCCGCGAGGACGAGGAGCAGGTGCTGCGCCGCGAGGCTCCAGAGCGGGGTCTGCGCGTAGATCGCGGGCGCGCCGTTCTCAGTCAGCGGCGCGAGGAGCGGCGCGAAGGCGGCGGGCGCGGCCAGGAACGCGAGGAGCAGCCCGGCGAGTCCGGGCCGGATCAGGCGCCCGGGCCTCATCGCGGCCCCGCCGCCCGGCGCGCGAGGGCGGCGCGGGTGATGCGGCCGATCAGGCTGCCGCCGCGGCTGACGGGAAGCGCCTCGCGCCCGGACCAGAGGCTCTCGGCGAGCGCCTCGCGCAGCGTGGCCTCGGCCGCGACCGGCGTGCCCGGCGCCGTCCCGGGCTCCGTCTCCTCCTCCACCCGCGCCAGCGCGAGGAGCCGGAAGGCGCGCTCGCCCGGCCCCAGAAGCGCCTCGACGAAGGGGGCGGCCGGGCGCGCCACGATCTCGGCGGGGCGCGCGTATTGCACGAGCCGGCCCGCATCCATCACGGCGATGCGGCTGCCGAGGCGGATCGCCTCGTCCATGTCGTGCGTCACCAGCACGATGGTGGTGCCGGTGCTCGCCTGGATCGCCAGCAGGTCGGCCTGCGCCTTGGCGCGCAGGACCGGGTCGAGGGCGCCGAAGGGCTCGTCCATCAGCAGGATGGCGGGCTCGGCCGCGAGCGCCCGGGCGACCCCGACGCGCTGCTGCTGGCCGCCCGAGAGCTCCCGGGGCATCCGGTCCCGGAACTCGGCCGGGTCGAGCCCGAACTGGGCCAGGAGCCCGTCCACCCGCGCGTCGATCCGGCTCCGCTCCCAGCCGAGGAGGCCCGGCACGGTGGCGATGTTCTCCGCCACCGTGCGGTGCGGGAACAGGCCGTGGCCCTGGATGGCGTAGCCGATGCCGCGGCGCAGCGCGTGCGCGGGCAGGTCGCGGTGGTCGCGGCCGTCGATCCGGACGGTGCCGGCGCTGGGCTCGACCAGCCGGTTGATCATCCGCAGCAGGGTCGTCTTGCCCGACCCCGAGGTCCCGACCACGACGGCGATCTCGCCCCGCTCCACGTCCATCGACACGCGGTCGACCGCCGTGCGGCCGGCATAGAGGCGGCTGAGCGCCCGGATCTCGATCACGCGGCCCCTCCCCCGCCCCGGCTCAGCTCGACGCAGGCATCGAGCACGATCGCCGCCGCGAAGGCCATGGCCACCGTCGGCAAGGCCCCGAGCAGGACGAGATCGGTCGCGGTCTGGCTGATGCCCTGGAACACGAAGGTGCCGAGCCCCCCTCCCCCGACGAGCCCCGCGATGACCGCGAGCCCGATATTCTGCACCAGAACGATGCGCACGCCCGCGAGCAGGGCCGGCAGGGCCAGGGGCAGCTCGACCGCGAGGAGGCGCTGGCGGCCCGTCATCCCCATCCCGTCGGCCGCGTCGCGAACCGCCCTCGGCACGGCCTCGAGGCCGGTCACCGTGGCCGAGACGACGGGCAGGAGCGCGTAGGCGACGAGCGCGATCAGCGCGGGCGCCGGCCCGATGCCGGCGATGCCGAGGGCGGCGGCGCCCGGCAGGTTGATCGCGACCCAGGCGAGCGGGACGATCAGCAGGCCGAACAGGGCCATCGAGGGAATGGTCTGGAGCAGGTTGAGCCCGCCGAGGACGAGGCCGCGCAGGCCGGGGGACCGGTGGCAGAGGATGCCGAGCGGCACGCCGACGATCGCCGCGGCCGCGAGCGAGCCGAGGGCGAGGAGCGCGTGCACCCGCAGCTCCCGCCGGAAGCCGTCCGCCCGGCTCGCATATTCGCGCATCACCGAGATCGGGTCCCAGGCGCCCGACCACAGGAGGAGGACGAGCGCCGCCGCCGCGATCCCGAGCGCGCCGAGGCGGCCGAGCGGCGATAGGCGCAGGCGCGCCAGGGCATCGGCGACGGCGAGCGCGTAGGCGAGCAGCATCAGCCAGGCGCCGCCGCCGGGCGAGACGCGGATATAGGCGTTGCCGGGCGGGGTCAGGTGCCGGGCCGACCAGCCGGACGCGAGCCCGAGCAGCAGGAGCGCCGCCGCCGCGGCGGCGAGCCGCAGCCGGGGCGGGTTGCGGAAGGCGAGCAGGAGCGCGGCCGCGGCGAAGGCCGCCCCGGCGAGGCCCGCCCGCAGCGGATCGAGGGCGTTCCACAAGAACTCCGGCGCCGCCGCCGCGATCCGGTTCGGGCGGGCGAGCGCGAAGGGCTGCAGGGCGAGGGCGCACCCGACGATCGCGGCGAGCAGGAGCCCGAGCCGGTCGAGGGCCGGCCGGGCGGGCGCGCTGCCCCGCGCCCGCGGCGGCCCGCGCTCGGCCTCGCGCGCCCTCACGGGCCGAAGCCCTTCCGGGCGAGGAACTCGGCGGCGACGCGGGCGGCCGGCTCGCCGCCGAGCTGCACCCGCCCGTTCAGCTCCCGCAGCGTCGCGAGGTCGAGGGCCTCGAAGACCGGCTTCAGGATGGCGGCGATCTCCGGATGCGCCGCCAGCACCGCCTCGCGCACGATCGGCGCCGGCAGGTAGACCGGCTGCACCCCCTTGTCGTCCGCCATCGCCAGGAGCCCGAGCGGCGCCACCGCGCCGTCCGTCCCGTACGCCATGGCGGCGTTGGCGCCGGAGACCCCCTGCGCGGCGGCCGCGATGGTGGCGGCGGTATCGCCGCCCGACAGCGTGATCAGCGCCGCCGGCGCGAGCCGGAAGCCGTAGGCCGCCTCGAAGGCCGGCAGCGTCGCGGGGGAGGACACGAACTCCGTCGAGGCGGCGAGCGTGATGGCGCCGCCGCCCGCCACGTAGCGGCCGAAATCCGACATCGTCCGCAGGCCGTTCGGCTCGGCGACGTCCCGGCGGACCGCGATCGACCAGGTGTTGTCGGCCGAGGCCGGCGACAGCCAGACGATGCGGTGGGCCTCGAAGTCGAGCCGCTTGGCGAGCGCGTAGCCGGCCGCGGCCCGCTTCCAGACCGGCAGGTCGGGCTTGTTGAAGAAGAAGGCCGCGTTGCCGGTATATTCGGGGTAGATGTCGACCTGGCCCTGGATGATCGCCTGCCTGAGGATCGGCGTCGCCCCGAGCTGGACCTTGTCGGTGACCGGGATGCCCCGGGCCTCGAGCGCCCGCAGGATCACGTAGCCGAGGACGCCGCCCTCCGTGTCGAGCTTGGACGACACGACGACGGAGGCCGGCCGCGACCCCGGCCAGCCGCCCCCGCCCGACCAGGCCGCGGCCGCGAGGCCCGCGAGGAGCCCGGCGCCGAGCCAGGCCAGCCTCCTCACCGGAGGGAGTCCGGCGCGACGGGCCGCCGGGCGGGGCGCCGGGCGACCTGCCTGCCGGCGGCGGACTTCAAGCTTCGTGCCATCATTTGTGGGCGTTTGCGCCGATCTTGGCCGTTATGCAGGAAGTATCCGTCGGTCGTTCGGAGTTGGTCTGCATGAATACGCTGGTGCGGTCTCTCAGGCATCGTTTGAGATACAACCGCAGATTTATGCAGTACTATCGCGGGCGCGACGTGACGCAGGCGAAAGGTCATCTCCGGATCGATCCCGGGACGCTGGACCTTGCCAAGCGGGCGAACAGGCGGGCGCTGTCCGAGGTCGCGGATTGGGCCGATCCGGCTGCCCTGGCGGCGTCGGTCGGCCATTACGGCATCCTGCCCGAAACCATGGCGTCGATGAACCGCCCGCTCGGCGAGGAGACCACGATCTCCGACATCCTCGGATCCATCATCCGGTCCGTTCCGGGCGAGGCCCGCTACCTCGAGATCGGAGTCTCGCTGGGCAAGACGCTGTGGCAGGTCCTGCACCACCGCGACGACCTCCGGATCTTCGCGCTGGAGATCGAGGATATCAACCCGCCGCTCGCGGCCAGGCTGCGCCTCTTCGAAGCCGAGCCGTTCGCGCCCGGCATCCCGTCGATCCGGACCCGGGACAATCTCGTCGCCCGCCACGTCTTTCCGGACAACGGCAATACCCTGACCTACATCGCCGGCAGCCTGTTCGACGACGTCGTCTGGGCGAAGCTCGACGGATGCCGCTTCGACGTCGTGTTCTCCGACGCCGTCCACGAGGGGCACGCGATCCTGGAGGAGTGGCGCCAGATCACGGACCGGCGCCTCCTCGATCAGGCCGGCTTCACGATGGTCTGGGACGACCTCTACTCGCCCGAGATGCGGCACGCCTTCGACCGCATCGCGCGGGACGCGATCCGGCGCTTCGGCCTGCAGCCCCGGAACGTCTGCTTCACCCATGTCTGCGGCTGGATCGGCCGGAACGACCCGCCCCACCCGGTCGGGATCATCTCCTCGCACGGATTCGTCGCCTGATCGGGCGGCGCCCGTCCCGCCTCACCCGTCCCTGAGCGTGCCGAGCGCGCGGCGCTGGCGGCCGTTCGCATCGAGATTGGCCGGGTCGAGCCAGGCCGCGAAGGCGGCGCGCAGACGCGGCCACTCGGCGTCGGTGACCGAGAACCAGGCCGTGTCCCGCGAGCGCCCCTTGGTGACGATCGCGTTGCGGAAGATGCCCTCGAAGGTGAAGCCGTAGCGCAGGGCGGCCGCGCGCGAGGGCGCGTTGAGGCTGTCGCATTTCCACTCGTAGCGGCGGTAGCCGAGCTCGTCGAAGGCGCGCGCCATCATCAGGGCCATCGCCTCGGTGCCGGCCGGGCGGCGGGCGAGGCCGGGGCCGAACTGGATGTGGCCGACCTCGATGGCGCCGTGGCCGGGCTCGATCCTGAGATAGGCGGCAAGCCCCAGCGCGCGCCCGCTCCCGGCGTCGAGGATCGCGTGATGCAGCGGGTCCTCGCTCGCCGAACGCTCCGCGAGGCGCGCGCGATAGGCCGCCGCGCTCGCGGGCGGCTCGTCGAACAGGTAGGTCCAGCCGGCCGGCTCGCCCGCCAGCGCGGCGTAGAGGTCGGCGGCGTGGCGCGCGGGGTCGAGGGGCTCGATCCGGCACAGGCGCCCCCGCATCGGCGTGCGCGGCGGGCGCGGGCGCGGGGTCCATCCCGGCAGGGCGGGGCCGACCGGCTGGCCGTGGGCGTTCAGGCGCGCGCCCGCTTCGCCCGCTTCCGGGGCGCCAAGGCTCATGGCTGTCCTCCTGCCGGTCCTCCTGCCGGTCCTCCTGCCTTGCCCCCTGGCCGCCCGCCCCCCGCCGCGACGAGGCGGGCCATCGGGTCGCCGGGGCCGCCCTCCCGGATCAGCCCGGCCGCCACCCCGGCGCGGTCGGCCTCCGGCCGGTTCTGGCTCACCTTCCACTTGCCGGCGAGCGCGCTGATCGGGATCTCGATGCCGACGATGCCCTTCAGCTGCGCGGCGAGGAACGGCTCGGGCGCGTCCGCCACCGCCCAGGGCTCGGGCCGGCGGCCCTCCTGCAGGCGGGTCAGGTCGTCGATCTGCCGCGCGAGCCAGGCCGCGTCCTCCACGACGCGCGGGCGCCCCCGCGCCTGCACGGCGGCGTAGTTCCAGGTAGGCACGACCTTCCCGGTCTCGCGCTTCGTGGCATACCACGAGGGCGTGACGTAGGCGTCCGGCCCCTGGAACACGACGAGGCACTCGGACAGCCCGTCGAGATCGCGCCATTGCGGGTTGGCGCGGGCGAGGTGCGCCCGGAGCGTCCCGAGCCCGGCGCCGTCGGCGTCGATCAGGAACGGTACCGGGTTCGCCATCAGCCCGCCGGCGCCCGCGCTGATCAGCAGGCCGAGCGGGCGCGCGCGGATCAGCGCGTGCTGGGCGGCGACGTCGTCCTCGCGGAAATGCGGGGGCAGGTACACGGGGCGTCCTCTCAAGGTCGGGCGGCCGGCCGGCTCGCGGAGCGATGTCTTGACGGAAGGCGGATCATCCGGAAGGTCCAGTTTCCGAGAATGGACTGGACCAGTTGAGGGGACATGCACCGCAAGCACGGCCTGCTGCCGCTCCAGCTCGGCCTCGATCCGGGCGCGGGCCGGCCGCTCCACGCGCAGGTGCGCGAGGCCTTGCGCGCCGCCATCCTGGCCGGGCGCCTCGCGCCCGGGGCGCGCCTGCCCGCCTCCCGCGGGCTCGCGGCCGATCTCGGCTGCGCCCGCGGCACGGTGCTGCTCGCCCTCGAGCAGCTCGTGGCCGAGGGCTACCTGACGACGCGGGCGGGCTCGGGCACCCGCGTCGCCGCGACGCTGCCCGACGATCTCCTGAGCCGGCCCCGCGGCCCGGCCGGGGCGCCCGCCCCCTCCGCCGCCCCGCCGGTCCTGTCGCGCCGCGGCGCGCGGCTCGCGGCCGCCTCGGCCGCCGGCCTCCCGGGGGACGGCGCGGGCGCCTTCGCGCTCGGCCGCCCGGCCCTCGACGCCTTCCCGTTCGAGACCTGGGCGCGGCTCCTCCAGGCCGAGTGGCGGCACGGCGCCTGCGCGCACCCGCACCCCCTCGGCGACCCGCGCCTGCGCCGGGCGGTCGCCGCCTATCTCTCGGCCGGGCGCGGCGTCGCCTGCACGGAGGACGCCGTGATCGTGACGTCCGGCATCCGCCAGAGCCTACGGCTCGTCGCCGAGCTCCTGCTCGATCCGGGCGAGGCGGCGCTCGTGGAGGAGCCGGGCTTCCCGGGCCTTTCCCGCGCCCTGCGGGATGCGGGCCTCGCCACGGTGCCGGTGCCCGTCGGCCCCCACGGCTTCGACGCGGGCCGGGCGCGGGCGCTCGCGCCGGAGGCGCGGCTCGCCGTGGTCACGCCGGCCCAGCACTACCCGCTCGGCACCATGATGGGCCCGGAGAACCGGCTCGCGCTCCTGGCCTGGGCGGAGGCGCGGGACGGCTTCGTCGTCGAGGACGATTACGACGGCGAGTACCGCTATGCCGGCCGGCCGCTGGCGCCGCTCCACGCCCTCGACCGGGCCGGCCGGGTCATCTACGCGGGCAGCTTCTCGAAGGTGCTGCTGCCCGCCCTGCAGCTGAGCTACCTCGTGCTGCCCCCCGCCCTCGTGGCGCCGGTGTCGCGCGCGCTCGCCGGGGCTGGCATCGCCGCCTCGGCGCTCGGCCAGGGCGCGCTCGCCCGCTTCCTCGACGAGGGCCATTTCGCCGCGCATCTGCGCCGAACCCGCCGGCTCTACGCGGCGCGTCAGGCGGCGCTCGTCGCGGCGGCGCGCCGGCACCTCGCGGGCCTCCTCGACGTGCCCCCGCTCGAGGGCGGCCTGCACCTCGTGGCGCGGCCGGTCCCGGATCGGGCCGCGCGCTTCGAGGACGAGGCGGCGGTCGCCGCCTGCGCGCGGGCCGGCGTCACGGTCACCGCCCTCTCCCCCTATTTCGCGGACCGGGCCGCGGCGAAGCCCGGCCTCCTGCTCGGCTATGCCGGCGTGCCCGAGCGGGCGGTCGAGCCGGCCGTGCTGCGCATGGCGGCGGCGCTGCGGGCCTGAGGGTTGCGGCCGGCGCCGCGTCAGGCCGCCCGTGAGGTCGCCGGCTCCGCCGACGCGCTCCCGTGCGTGTGCTGCGCGAAGCGATCGATCGGGGCCGGCCGGCCCATCAGGTAGCCCTGGGCCGCGTGGCAATTCTCCGCGGCGAGGAAGCGCAGCTCCGCATCCGTCTCCACCCCCTCGGCCAGGACGGGCAGGCCGAGGCCGCGGCCGAGGCCGAGCACCGAGCGCACGATCGCGGCCGTCTGCTCGTTCGCGTCGACCGCCCGGATGAAGGACCCGTCGATCTTGATCTTGTCGAACGGGAAGGAGCGCAGGTTCGACAGGGACGAGTAGCCCGTGCCGAAATCGTCCATGGCGATGCGCACCCCGAGGGCCTTCACCTGGCGCAGGGTCGCGAGGGCGCGGGCGGGATCCCGGATCACGGCCGTCTCGGTGATCTCGATCTCGAGGCGCTCGGGCCGGAGCCCGGTCTCGAACAGGACCTCGTGGACGAGCTGCACGAAGTGCGGTGCGTGGATCTGCACGGCCGAGACGTTGACCGCCACCCCGAGCGGATTCGGCCAGGTCGCGGCCTCCCGGCAGGCCTCGCGCAGCACCCACTCGCCGATCTGCAGGATCGCGCCGCTCTCCTCGGCGGCCGGGATGAACAGGGCCGGCGAGATCGGGCCGCGCTCGGGGTGCTGCCAGCGCAGCAGCACCTCGAAGCCGGTGACGGTGCCCGTCCCCACTTCCGTCTGCGGCTGGTAGGCGAGGTGCATCTCGCCGCGCGCCACGGCGTGGCGCAGGTCGTGCTCGAGGAGCCGCCGCTCGCGCACCTGCGCGCCCATCTTCGGCTCGAAGAACCGGTAGGTGCCCCGCCCCTCCGACTTGGCGCGGTAGAGGGCGGTGTCGGCGTAGCTCATCAGGACGTTGCGCTCGCCCGCATCGTCGGGATAGAGCGCGATGCCGATGCTGGTGGCGGCGAGCGGGCCGGCCGCCTCCGCGCCGCCGCTGCGCAGGGCTTCCAGGACGCGCTCGGCCAGGCGCCCGGCCGTCACCGCGTGATCGCAGACGGCCAGGATCGCGAACTCGTCGCCGCCGAGGCGCGCCATCAGGTGGGTCTCGTCGAGGACGCCCGTGACGAGGCGTGCCACGTTCACCAGCATCGCGTCGCCGGCAGCGTGCCCGAACAGGTCGTTGACCTCCTTGAACCGATCGAGATCGAGGCAGAGGACGGCGAGCTTGCGGCCGGTCGCCTCGGCGAGCTTGAGCTCCTGGTCGAGCCGCTGGCTGAATCGCGCCCGGTTGGCCAGGCCCGTGAGCGCATCGTGGTGGGCCAGGAACTGGATCCGTCCCTCGGCGCGCCGCCGGGCCCGCAGGTCGCGCACCGCGACGGCGTAGTGGGGCTGGTTGCCGTAGACGATCGGCCGCGTGATCAGCTCGACCGGGATCGTGCCGCCGCCGATCGGGTGCAGCTCGGTCTCCACCGCCTGGTCCGGCTGGCTGGCGAGCGCGAGGCGGGCCGCGGAATCGGGCAGGAAGCGCGACAGGGTCGTGTCGGCGAGTGCCGCGGTAGCGACGCCCGCGAGCTGGGCGAAGCTGTCGTTGGCGCTGACGACGGTGTCGCCGCGGCACACGACCAGCCCTTCGACGGCCGCGTTGGCGAGGCTGCGCAGGCGCTCGCCCTCGAGCGCGGCGTGGCGGCGGTCCCGGATGTCGAGGGCGAGCGCCGCGCAGGACAGGAGCAGGATGAGGATGCTGGCCAGCGCGACGGCCATGGCGAGCCAGCGCGCGGGCACGGCGGCTTCCGAGATCGCGAGCGACGGGTCGGGGACGATGGTGACGGCCCCCATGGCGGTGAAGTGGTGGCTGCAGATGGCGGCGAGGAGCAGCGCGGCGCCGGCGGCCCGGCCCCGCAGGCTCTCCCGCCTCAGGGCGACCGGCAGGGCCGCGCCGCCGAGGAGCACGCCGAGGACGAGGGAGGCCGCGACCAGAACGGGGTCCCAGGCGAATTGACCCGGGATCTCGAACGCGGCCATGCCGGTGAAGTGCATGGCCGCGATGCCGCCTCCCAGGATCGCGCCGCCGAGCACGGGCGCGAACGGAATGCCCGTCAGGGCGACCGCGAGGCCGCAGCCGGTCAGGACCACCGCGTAGACGAGCGAGAGGCTTGTCAGGCCGAGATCGTAGGCGCTCGGGAGCCCCGGGTCGAAGGCCAGCACCGCGACGAAATGGGTCGCCCAGATGCCCGACCCGCCCGCGGCGGCCGCCACGCACAGCCAGGCCGTGCGCAGCGCCCCGGCGGCCTTGCGGGCGTGGCGCAGGAGCTCGACCGCCGTGACCGCGGCGAGCGCGCAGATCGCGGCGGCCAGGGCCACCAGCCACAGGTCATGCGCGCCGACGAAACAACCGACGACCTTGAGCATAGGATACGACCAGAGGTGAATTCGATCACCCGAATAGGCGCCCTGAAATCCGAATGCGCCCTTAAGATCACGGCGCCGGCCGCGCCTCGAAACCGCCGTCGTTAATCCGGTCTTGCCGGATCGGGAACGATTGCGCGGGCTTGCCCGAGGAGCGCCGCCCGCCTCGGCGCTCGGACGTTCCGCCACCGGTCAGGCGGCGTCCGCGCATGCCCGCAGACCGTCCTCCCGCGCCTCGGGTTTTGGCGTTGTGAGGCCGAGATGTCGGAAGGCGTGGGGCGTGAGGATGCGTCCGCGCGGGGTGCGCTGCACGAAGCCCTTCTGGATCAGGTAGGGCT